>DASPGW010000174.1 GCA_035620395.1 Desulfuromonadales bacterium
TACCCATGACCGCCAGAGCCATCCCCCCTTACAAGGTATTCGAAAGCCACTTCCACATCATCGACCCTCACTTCCCCCTCGTTCCCCACCCTGCTGCGGCTGGTGGAGAGGGGGGGGCGGGTCAAGGCCACCGGTTTCGGCCGGGTCGATTTCGACGTTCCGGAGGCGCTCCGCGCCATCTGCGCCGCCAACCCCGGGGCACTGCTCTTCGGCACCGACCTCCCCTCGACCCGGGCGCCGCGTCCCTACAGTGACGACGACCTGCTGCTGGTGCTCGACGAGCTGGGCGAGGATCTGGCGAGCAAGGTCCTGTTCGACAACGCCGTCGCCTTCTACCGGCCCAAGGGGGATGCCTGAACGGGATGGGCAATCCGGCCCATAAAACCGGCTTGAGCTTTTCAGGGGAGCAGCCCGGCCACCTCGGCCGGCAGCAGGGGACGGGGGGTGAGGCGCTCGGGGAGGCGCAGCAGGGTGACGCCGGGGGGCATATCCAGCTCCCGGTAGAGCTGCTCGCCACGGCCGACGTAGCTCTTCGAGAGGTGCATCGGCAGCAGGAAGGCGGGCGCCAGCTCCCGCGCCAGTTCGTTCACATCGCGGCTGCAGAGGTGGTAGGAGGCCCGCGCCTTGTCGCAATCGGCCGCCAGGTAGGAGCACTCGCAGACCAGCAGCGTCACCCCCTGCAGCAGGGAGCGCACCTTCTGCCGGTTCTCCGTGGTGAAGCCGACGTCGGTAAGATAGCCGATGCTCGCCGGCTCGGCCGGACTGCGAATCGCCGCAAAGAGGGCGGCGGGGTCGGCGACCGCCTCTGCGCGGACCGTTTCCCCCTCGCGGCGCAGGACGGCGAGCGGCCCTTCGCCCAGCTCCCGCCGGCAGAAGCGCCGCTTCAGCTCCCGCAGCCAGGGCCCCGGCACCAGGCCTTGGCCCCGCAGCTTCTCCGCGTCCACCGCGAACGCCTCCCGCTCGGTGAGGCGAAAGGCGAGAGCCGGGATCTTGTGGTCGCACAGCTCCGCCTCCACCCGCAGATAGTCCCCCTGGTAGATGGTGCGCTCCGGCCGCGCCGCCGTCCCGGCGAAGCGGCACGGAAAACCGTCCGGCCCGGCCAGCTCCCAGCTCTCGGTGCGGCCGGGATAGATCTCGTGGACGCGAAAGGTGCACCAGTAATCCTCGGTCAGGTTCCAGTCGTAGCCGGCCAGCTTGTGCGCCAGCCGCCCGGCGATGCCCGGCGGTCCGTAGAGGTCGAAGGTGCGGGGGGAGACATGGTTGTGGCGGATGAAGGTGTCGATGCCCATGAAGTGGTCCATGTGGGCATGGCTGATGAAGATCGCCTCGACCCCCTTGAGGACGCGCTTGGCCAGGTGGTGAATCTGGCCGCAGTCGACCAGCAGGTTTTTCCCGCGCGGCCGCACCCGCACCAGCAGCACCGGGTCATCGAGCTGGCCGGCGAAGAAGGTCGGCTCCAGGTAGCGGAAGGGGAGGCGCGCGATCATGGCAGGCTCCCGGCGAGCGTTCGGATCTCTGCCTTCAAGTATAGGGGGTGGCGCCGACGGCGCAAACGGCAGGGGGGCGGCGCCCGGGTGCGGACGCCGGGGCGGGCTACTGGCGCACGACGCAGAGGACGACGGGGTTTCCCTCGCGGTTCTGCTCGAGGAAGAGCCGGGTCGCTTCGACCGGCCCGGTGGCTTCGATCAGGGCGCTGCAGATGTCGCCGCCGACGTCGTAGGTGACCTGGTAAGTTGGCATGAGAGAAGTCCTCCGAAATTTTTTCTGGGCGGACAGACTATAGCGCCACTGCCGCTGCCGGTCAACCCCTCGCCGGCAGCCCGGCCGTACGCCGGGCCTTCACCCCACCCGGTTTCCCCCCGCCCCGTGCAAATCACCCTCGCTCCCTACCCATCCCGGAGGCACCGTGTACAATTGGTAATGCCCCTCGCCGCCGGCGCAAGGCGGGCGAGTCGTCCGGGCGCCACAACCTCGCACGGATCGTACCCTCATGAACTGGCACCAGCTCGAAGCCGAAAAGGTTCTCGAACAGCTCGAAGCCTCGCCGGACGGCCTCTCCAGGGAAGAAGCCGCCCGCCGCCTGGCCGAGTACGGCCCGAACGAACTGCAGGCCGCCCGGCGCATCTCGCCCTGGGCGATCCTCCTTGCCCAGTTCAAGAACATTCTCATCCTCATCCTGCTGGTCGCCACCGCCCTCTCGGCCCTCTTCGGCCATGAACTCGAAGCGGTCGCCATCGCCGTCATCGTCCTCTTCGCCGTGGTCCTCGGCTTCGTGCAGGAATGGCGGGCCGAGCGGGCCATCGAGGCGCTGGGGCGGCTGGCCGCCCTCACCGCAACGGTTCTGCGTAACAGCGAGGAGGACGAAATTCCGGCCCGCGACCTGGTCCCCGGGGACATCATCCTGCTGCGGGCGGGGGATAAGGTCCCGGCCGATGCCCGGATGCTCGAGGCGGTCAATCTGCAGACCGAGGAGGCCGCCCTGACCGGCGAGTCGACGCCGGTGGAGAAGGGAACCGGCCCCCTCGCCGCCGGCGAACTGGCCTTGGGCGACCGCCGCAACATGGTATGGGCCGGCACCGCCGCGACCTACGGCCGGGGACGGGCGGTGGTGGTCGCCACCGGCATGGCAACCGAATTCGGCAAGATTGCCAAAATGCTGGAGACGGTAGAGACCGGACGCACCCCGCTGCAGGAGAATCTCGACCGGGTCGGCCGCCTGCTGGCCTGGGCTGCCCTGCTGGTGGTCGCGGTGATCGTCGGGCTCGGCCTTTTACGCGGCCAGCCCTTCATCGACATCCTGCTGTTCGGCATCGCCCTGGCGGTGGCGGTCGTCCCCGAGGCCCTCCCCGCCGTCGTCACCGTCTCGCTGGCGATCGGCGTGCAGCGCCTGGCCCGGCGTCACGCGCTGATGCGCCGTCTGCCGGCAGTGGAGACCCTGGGGAGCACCTCGATCATCTGCTCGGACAAGACGGGCACGCTGACCCGGGACGAGATGACGGTGCGCAGGATTTACGTCGCCGGCGAGATGATCGAGGTCAGCGGTTCCGGGTATGAGCCCACCGGCCGGTTCTCCCGGGACGGCAGGGAGATCGGCGTCCCCGCACCGCTGGAGCGGCTGCTGCAGGCCGCCGTCCTCGCCTCGGACGCGCACGTCAGGCCTGTCGGCGAGCAGGACCGTTGGGAGGTCAAGGGGGACCCCACCGAGGGGGCGCTGGTGGTGGCGGCGGCCAAGGCCGGACTGGAGAAGGCCGAGCTCGATGCGCGCTGCCCCCGGGTGGACGAGATCCCCTTCACCTCCGAAACCAAGCGCATGACCACCCTGCACGAAACACCGGAGGGGGTGGTCGCCTGCGCCAAAGGGGCGGCGGAGGTGATCCTCGCTTCCTGCACCCGGCAGTTGACCGGGGAGGGGGAGCGGGAGCTCGACGACGCCGGCCGGCAAGCGATTCTGGAGATCGCCGACCGGATGGCGCAGGAGGCGCTGCGGGTGCTGGCAGTGGCATCCAAAGCGGGAGCCTCCCGGCAGGATGCCGAAAGGGAAATGACCTTTCTCGGCCTGGCGGGGATGATCGATCCGCCTCGCGCCGAGGCCGCCGCCGCCGTCGAGACCTGCGGCCAGGCCGGCATCGCCGTGATGATGATCACCGGCGACCATCCGGTCACCGCCCGGGCCATTGCCCGCGAATTGGGTCTGCTCGTGCGGGACCGCGTCGTCACCGGTGCGGAACTTGAAAAAATGGGGGAGGAGGAGTTCGCCCGCGAGGTGAAGCAGATCGAAGTCTTCGCCCGCGTCTCCCCGGCTCACAAGCTGCGGGTGGTGACGGCCCTGCAGGCGCAGGGGGAGATCGTCGCCATGACCGGCGACGGCGTGAACGATGCGCCGGCGCTGAAGAAGGCCGACATCGGCATCGCCATGGGGATCACCGGCACCGACGTCACCCGGGAGGCCGCCGCCATGACGCTGACCGACGACAATTTCGCCTCCATCGTCGCGGCCGTCGAAGAGGGGCGGGGGATCTTCGGCAACATCAAGAAGTACCTGATGTACCTCCTCTCCTCCAACATCGGCGAGATCGGCCTGATCGCCGCCGCCTCGCTGGCCGGGCTGCCGCTCCCCCTGAGCGCGGTGCAGATCCTCTACGTCAACCTCGCCACCGACGGCCTGCCGGCCCTCGCCCTGGCGGTCGACCCGCCCGAACCCGACCTGATGCGCCGGCCGCCGCGCAATCCCCGCTCCGGCATCTTCACCCGGCCGGTGGTCGTCCTGATGGTGGTCGGCGGGGTCTGGTCGGCGCTGGTCAACTTCGGCCTGTTTCTCTGGGAACTGGAGAACGGCAGCCTCACGCACGCGATGACGGTGACCTTCGTCTCGCTGGTGCTGATCCAGTTCTTCAAGGCCTACAACTTCCGCTCCGACCACCTGTCGGTGCTCAGGCGGCCCTTCGCCAACAAATGGCTGAACCTGGCGATCCTCTGGGAGCTGGCGCTGCTCGCCCTGATCGTCTATCTTCCGCCGCTGCACCGGCCCTTCTCCACCGTCAGCCTGGCGCCGGTGGATCTGGCCATCGTCGCCGCTCTCTCCTTCACCATCTGCCCCGTTCTGGAACTGGCCAAGTGGATGGAGGGGCGCGGCTGGTTCGGCAAACCGGGCTGACGGCCTCCTCTTGCGACGTCACTCTTCCTGCGCTATGATGCCGGCGTTCGAAATGCCATTCCTTTCCCGGAGGCCATGCCATGAACCTTTCAACCAACGAGCCATTGCCGATTGCCCGGAGCACCGAGGAAATCGGCGTCCTGCCGAAAATGGCCAACCGCCACGGTCTGATTGCCGGCGCCACCGGCACCGGCAAGACCGTCACCCTGCGGGTGCTGGCCGAGCAGTTCAGCCGCCTCGGGGTTCCCGTCTTCATGGCCGACATCAAGGGTGACCTCTCGGGCCTCGCCCGTTCGGGAGGCGACCACCCCAAAGTCGCCGAACGCGCCGCCGGCATGGGCCTCGCCGATTTTGCCTGGGAAGGTTTCCCGGTGGTCTTCTGGGACCTCTTCGGCGAACAGGGGCACCCGGTGCGGACAACCGTCTCGGAGATGGGACCACTGCTGCTCGGCCGCCTCATGGACCTCAACGAGACACAAAGCGGGGTGCTGCAGCTCGTCTTCAAGATTGCCGACGACCAGGGCCTGCTGCTGCTCGACCTCAAGGACCTGCAGGCGATGGTCCGCTTCGTCGGCGACCACGCCGCCGACTTCCGCACCACCTACGGCAACGTCTCCGCCGCCAGCGTCGGCGCCATCCAGCGCAGCCTGCTCGCCCTCGAGCAGCAGGGCGGCGCGCGCTTCTTCGGCGAGCCGGCCCTCGACCTCGAGGACCTCATGCAGACCGGCGCCGGCGGCCGAGGGATGATCAACATCCTCGCCGCCGACAAGCTGATGCACAGCCCCAAGCTCTACGCCACGTTCCTGCTCTGGCTGCTGGCCGAACTCTTCGAGCGCCTCCCCGAGGTGGGCGACCCGGAGAAGCCCCGACTGGTCTTTTTCTTCGACGAGGCGCACCTGCTGTTCGACGACCCGCCCAAGGCGCTGCGCGAGAAGATCGAGCAGGTGGTGCGGCTGATCCGCTCGAAGGGAGTCGGCGTCTACTTCGTCACCCAGAACCCGCTCGATCTCCCCGAGGAGATCCTCGGTCAGCTCGGCAACCGCGTCCAGCACGCCCTGCGCGCCTTCACCCCGCGCGATCAGAAGGCGGTGCGGGCCGCGGCCGAAACCTTCCGCGCCAATCCCGGTCTGGATGTCGCCGCCGCCATCACCGAACTGGGGGTTGGCGAGGCGCTGGTCTCGGTGCTGGACACCAAGGGTACCCCGACGCCGGTCGAGCGGGCGCTGGTTTTGCCGCCGCGCAGCCGCCTGGCTCCCCTGACCCCGGCGGAGCACGCAGAGATCATCCGCGACTCGCTCCTCGCCGGCCATTACGAAAAACACGTCGACCGCGAGTCGGCCTACGAACACCTAAAGGCCCGGGCCGAGCGCGATGCGCAGGCCACCCCGCCGCCCCTGCCCGGCCGCCGCCAAGCCGAGCCGGAGAACCCGGCCGGTGAACTGCTGCAGGCCGCCGCCAAGAGCGCCGCCCACGCCATCGGCAGTCAACTCGGCCGACAGATCATGCGCGGCGTCCTCGGCTCGATCTTCGGCGGGAGACGTCGATAGCGCCCCCTCGATATAAGGGGATACGCGACAGGCAATCCCCGGCAAACTCTGCTACGCTTAAGACAACGCAACCAACCAGCAAGGAGAACGCCATGGACCCCCGCATCGAGAAGTTCCTGGCCGCAAAGGCCTTCGGCGTCGCCGGCGCCTCGACCAATCGGGACAAGTACGGCAACCGGGTGCTGCGTTGCTACCTGCAGAACGGCCGGAAGGCGGTCCCGATCAATCCCCGCGCGGAAGCCATCGAAGGAGTCCCCTGCGTGGCGAGCGTCGCCGACCTGCCGCCTGAAGTGAAGAGCCTCTCGGTCATCACGCCGCCGAAGATCACTGAAGAGGTAGTCGAAGCGGCGATCGCCAAAGGGATCGAGAACATCTGGATGCAGCCCGGCGCCGAGAGCCCGGCGGCCGTGGAACGGTGTCGCCAGGCTGGCGTCAACGTCATCGCCGACGGCAGCTGTCTGCTCGTGGTGATGCACTATCACGAGCACTGACCGGACGCGCCAACTCCGGTCCAGCACCCCGAACTTCCAGGGAGGACTCGCGCCCCAAGCGGCCAGCGGGCCTTTTTCCCCGACCGGCCGTTGCTTATCCTGCACTCAGAAGACATGACGACGATGCCCCCGCGGAAGGCGGCGTAATAGTAAAAAGGCGCCCCGGAACGATCGTTCCGGGGCGCCTTTTGTCATGGGAGAGGTAAGGCGGCCGCTAAGGCTTGCCCACCTGAACCACGGTGCGGTTCTGCCCCGCGGGAATGACCTGCTGGATGTTGAGGTCGGCGAAATGATAGGGGGCGAAGAGCAGCCCCTTCGGCACATTCTCGCTCAGCTTGACGGGGCCGCGGGCGGAGCCGGTGGTGGAGGTGATCCGCACCGTGCTCCCCTCCTTGATTCCGCAGGCAGCGGCATCCTCGGGGTGGATCTCGATGTAGCCGGCCGGGGCCACCTGCAGGTTGCCGTCGGCAAAGGTGGAGGTGGTGCCGAAGTGGAAGAGGATCTTGCCGGTGAGCAGCTGCAACTCCTCGGTGATGGCCTTCGGCTCGACCGGGGTGTAGGTCATGCTCCGCTCATCCGGGCGGAAGGGCTCCTTGAGGCAGCTGCGGCAGCCGCTCCCATCGGTGGAGCAGACCTCACCGTAGAGCCGGGTGAGTTGGCGCACCTCCTCCAACACGGCCGCCGGGTCCGAGACGGTCGCCGTCGGGACCAGCCGGGCGTAAAGCGCGGCCAGAATTTCACCGTCCGCACGCGCCTCGGCGAGGGGGGAAAGGGCCTGGCCGAGGCAGCCGATCCGGTGGTCGAGGGAGGTGACGGTCCCCTTCTTCTCGGCAAAGGAGACGCCGGGGAGGACGACGTGGGCCAGCCCGGTCAGCTCGGAAGCGAGGATATCCTGAACGACGAGGAACTCGACCTTCTCCAGCGCCCGGCGCCAGCGGCCGCTGTCGGGGAAGGAGACCAGCGGATTGGTGGCGGCGAGATAGAGGGTCTTGATCTCTCCCGTTTCGATCCCCTCGAGGATCCCCTGGGCGTCTCGTCCCCCCTCCGGCAGCCGGACCTTCCAGGCGGCCTCGAACTTCTGCCGTCCGCTGCGGTAATCCTGGTAGCCGGGGAGGAACTCGGGGCAGACTCCCATGTCGAGCAGTCCCTGCATGTTCCCCTTCTCGTCGACCGGAAAAAGGCCACCGATGTCGCCGTGCAGGGCGCCGGTCACCAGGGCCAGGTTCGCCAGCGCGGCGACCTTTGCCTCGGCCCCCTCGCTCCTGGTCACGTCGCCGCCGAAGACCAGGGCGACCGAGCCGGCGCGGCCGAGATGGAGGGCAGCCTCCTCGATCAGTTCGCGGGAGACCCCCGTCTCTCGCGCCGCCTGCTCCAGATCGACGGCCTGCAGGTGGCTCTTGAGCTCGTCGAGGTTGGCGACGAAGCGCTGCAGGTAGGCTTCGTCGGCCAGCCCCTTCTCGAGAATGATCCTGGCCAGGGCGTTGGCCAGCAGCACCTCGCTGCCGGGACGGTACTGGAGGAAGCTCTCTGCGTAACGTACCAGTTTGACCCGGCGCATGTTGACGACCACCAGCTTGCCGTCACGCTTGCGGCAGGCCTTTTCGATCTGCCAGTCGATCGCCGGCGCCTCGGCCGTAACGTCGGAGCCGAAGACGAGGACCGCTTCCGCCTGGCCGATCTTCCCGAGCCGGTTGCTCGCCCCCTTGAGGCCGAGCGCCCGGTCGAGGGCCTTGAGCGCGCGCAGGGCGCCGAAGCGGGCCTCGGAGTCGATGTTGTTGGTCCCGACGGCGGCCCGGAAAAGCTTCTGAAAGAGATAGTTTTCCTCGTTGGTCAGGCGCGGCGAGCCGAGGGCGGCGACACTGTCGGCGCCGGCCTGCCGCAGCCGGTCGGCGACCAGGGTCAGCGCCTCGTCCCAGCCGGCCGCAACTTGCGTCTCCCCCTTCTTCAGCAGCGGTCGGGCCAGGCGCTTGGGGGAATTGACGTAGCCGTAACCGAAGTAGCCGCCGATGCAGAGGGTGCCGTCGTTGACCGTCACGCCGTCCTCGGAGGTAACGCGGCAGATCTTGTTTTGCTTGACGTTGACGTCGATCTGGCACTGGCTGCCGCAGTAGGTGCAGACCGACGCGGTCTTGCGCAGCTCCCAGGGGCGGGCCTTGAACAGGAATGGCTTGGACAGCAGGGTGCCGGTCGGACACTCGTCGACGCAGTTGCCGCAGAATTCACAGTCGAGCGGCTTGCCGTCGTGGGTGTCGATGAACGCCCTATCGCCGCGCTCGCGCACCACGATGGCACTCGCCCCCACCACCTCGTGGCAGACTTTGACGCACTTCTCGCAGAGGATGCAGCGGTTGGGGACCTGCTGGATCAGTGGCCAGTTGCTGATCACCCCATGGTTGACGTCCTCGGCGCCGAAGGGCTGACGGGTGACGTCCTGCTCATAGCAGACGTTCTGCAGGTCGCACTCGCCGCCGGCGTCGCAGACCGGGCAGTCGAGCGGATGGTTGACCAGCAGCAGCTCCACCACCTGCCGGCGGATGACCGCCAGTTTCTCCGACTGGGTGGTGACCACCATCCCTTCGACCGCCGGCGTATTGCAGGCAGTCATCGGCTTGTCGGCCCCGGCCACCTCCACCACGCAGATACGGCAGGCACCGGTTGGGGAGATCTTCTGCAGAAAGCAGAGAGTGGGGATGTGGACGCCGACCTTTTCGGCAGCCGCCAGGATCGTTGCCCCCTTTTCAATCTGAACATCTTTGCCGTCGATCTTAAGATTGATCATGGTCTCTTCACCTTTATCGCATCAGAAAGGGCAAGCGGGCATTAATCACCCGCCGCCCTCGAATTCCGACCGGCCTCGAGCGTCGACGTCGGTTCAGCTGACTGCCACCATTGCCACCCGGTAGCAGCGCAGGCAGCGCTGGGCTTCCCGCACCGCCTGGTCTTCGGGCATCGCCAGCTCGATCTCTTCGTAATGTTTTGCCCGCTCGGCGCCGCCCACCTTGGGCTGGTGCTCGCGATGCAGGCCGCCGAGAATGCCGAGCTTCTCGTTGGGATCGAAGACGCCGAGCGCGTTGACGATATCCTCCATGGCGTCCTCTTCGTTTAGATAGGCCTTGCCTTCGGAGAGCCAGCGATGCATGCCGCGGGCGGCGCGCCGCCCGTGGCCGACAGCGACCACCACGGTCATCGCCCCGTATTCACAGTCACCGCCGGCGAAGATACCTTCGGAGTCGGTCATCATGGTGCCGCCATGGGTGACAATGCTGTTCCAGCGGGTCTGCTTGATACCGAAATCCTCGTCGTCGAGGTAAGAGAGATCAGGGTCCTGACCGATGGCCGGAATGACCATGTCGCAGGGGATGACATACTCGCTGCCGGGCTTCGGCGCCGGCCGGCGGCGGCCTGATTCGTCCGGCTCGCCGAGTTCCATGACCACCACCTCGACGCCGACGACCTTGCCGTTCTCGGCGATCAGCCGGGTCGGATTGCGCAGAAACTCGAACTTGACGTTCTCTTCCTCGGCATCGTCGACCTCGTAGGGCTCGGCAGGCATCTCCTTGCGCGTGCGCCGATAGACGAGGATCGACTCTTCGGCCCCCTCGCGCAGGGCGACGCGGACGCAGTCGATGGCGGTGTTGCCGCCGCCGACGACGATCACCCGCTTGGGCGTTTCGATCGGCTGGCCGAGGGCCACGGCCCGCAGGTAGTGGATGCCGCCCGGGGAGAAGCCTTCGTAGCCTGCATCCTCGCCCTCGACCCCCATCGGCTTCGACTTGAAGGCGCCGGTGCCGAGAAAGACCGCATCGTACTCTTGCTTGAGTTGCTTTAGGGAGACGTCGCGTCCAAGCTTGGTATTGAAGCGGATCTCGCCGCCGAGACTGGTGATGATCTCGATATCCCGCCGCAGCAGGTGGCGCGGCATGCGGTAATCAGGTATGCCGACCGCCACCGTCCCCCCGGGTTCACTGAGCATGTCGAGGATCGTCACCTGGTAGCCTTCGAGGAGCAGGTAGTAGGCACAGGTGACCCCGGCCGGACCGGCACCGACGACGCAGACTTTCTTGTTCTGGCGGGGTTTGGGTACCATCGGCGGCTGCTTGTGGTGCATCCACTCGTGGTCGGAGGCGACCCTTTTCAGCACCATGATGCTGATCGGCTCGTCGATCAGCGCCCGTCGGCAGGCCTTCTCGCAGGGGTGCGGGCAGACGCGGCCGCAGACCGACGGAATCGGCATGTTGCGGCGGATGGCGGAAAGCGATTCGTCGAAGCGGTAGTCCTTGACCTCTTCCACATAGGCAGGGATGTCGATATGCGCCGGGCACTTGTCCATGCAGGGGGCGGTGAGCTTTTCCTTGTAAGCCGCAGCATACCTGGGCTTGCGCTCGCCGCGGATATAGGCCAGATAGTCGGCGCGGAAGTGCTTGACGGTATCGAGCACCGGGATCACCGAGGTCATGCAGAGAGTGCACTTGCAGTTCTCGAGCAATGTCGCGAGGCTCTCGATGGTCGCCAGATCACTCTCCTTGCCGTTGCCGGCAACGATGCGAGCCAGCGTATCCTGCAGGATACGGGTTCCCTTCTTGCCGGGCGTACACTTGGCGCAGCAGTAGTTTTCCTGCACCCGTTTCATGTACTCGGCAGCCATGGCGACGATGTCGGTCTCGCGGTCGAGCAGCACCACGCCGTCCCAACCCATGAAGGCCCCGATCCGGCCTTCGTTCTGATAATACTCGGGCAGTTTGAGCTTGAGCGAGGCCAAGTCAGCTTCGCCGCCGCTGCGATTGTCGACGATCTTTCTGCCCCAGCTGGAAAAAGCAACCTGAGTCAACTTGACCTCCTCTGAAGTCCCCTTCTTCGCCAATCCGAAAAAAAGGACGGATGACTCTCTGAAAACAGGTAAGAGGCCCCTTCGGGCGTGCAGTTGCCCCTCGCTATTTTGTATACAGTATGCAGTTAAATACCATAAAGGGAAAGGCCAACGCAAGGAAAAATTTAACTTCGCGGCCCCGGTCAGCCGCAATAAGGGCTCGGAATGACGGCGCATTTACACGCCATCGGAAAGGGCAGGGAACCGCCGGGGTTCAGGGGAAGGGTGGGAATGGGCCGGCAAGCTTCCAGGTACCGGGATGGTAGCGGTCCCCCCCCTGGTACTGCCACTCCTGGCGCAGGCGAATTTTTTTCACCGTGATGGATGGGATCAGATAGTACTCGAGGGTAAGCGTGGTGTGCACCTGGCGGCCGGCTTCACCGAAATCGGCCGACTCCAGTTGCACATCGACGATGTGCAGATCGTCCAGGGCTGAAAATCGCTGCAGGAAATCTTCCCGCTCGGTATCGGGGAGGTAGGCTGCGACCTGCTGGTAATCGCGCCAGCGGAGCCGTTCGACGTAGTCCTTCAAGACGGGCTGGAACTCTTGCTGTGGCCGCGCCGCCAGGCCGCAGCCGACCAGCAGCAGCCCCATCAACAGAACAACCGACCAGCGGTTGAGGACGGGCAACATACGGCGACCTCCCTTGCAAGTTAACGAACCTCGGTTAAAATTGCTTTTCCGCCATGCAGTTCACCGTCAAGGAGTGCCCGATGAAGAGGATCGAAATTTACACCAAGAGCTACTGCCCCTTTTGCCAGCGAGCCAAGGAACTGCTGCGCATCAAGGGGGTAGGATTCCTCGAGCACGACGTCACCACCGACCCCCTGCGGGAGCGGGAGATGCGGGAGCGCTCGGGGCGGACCACCGTCCCCGAGATTTTTGTCGACGACGCCCTGCTGGGCGGCTGTGACGACCTCTTCGATCTGGATGAAAAGGGCGAACTCGACCGCCTGCTGGGTCTCAACGGCGAATCGTCTCGATAAGCTCCAAAGCCAGTTCAACCTTGCCGAAAGGAGGCATCAGATACCAGCCGCCGACCCGTCCACGGCCGGCCTCCACCAGTTCCCGCGCCACCGCCATTCCCTCGCGCACACCTTCGGCCCCGCTTTTCCCCCGCATCCGCTGCCGCACCTCATCCGGAAGCACGATCCCTGGCACCTCGTTATGCAGAAACTCGGCATTGCGCTCGCTCACCAGAGGCAGAATGCCGACCAGCACCGGTACGCCGAGCGGCGCGGTGCGGAGGAGCAACTCCTCGAGTACCCTCCGGTCATAGACCGGCTGCGTCTGCACGAAACGGGCTCCCGCCGCAACTTTCTTCTCCAGGCGCCGCAACTGCCCCTGCATGCTCGGCAGATTGGGGTTGAAGGCGGCGCCGAGCAGGAAATCGGTGTGCCCCTGCAGGTCGCTGCCGAGCAGGGTCCTGCCCTGGTTCAGGGCCGTGAGCAGTTCCAGCAGCCCCACCGAGTTGAGATCGAAGACGCTGGTCGCCCCCGCCTCCCCTCCCACCGATACGGGATCACCGGTCACCGCCAGAATGTTGCGCAGACCCAGCAGGTGTGCCCCCATCAATTCGGAATGCAGTCCGATCAGGTTGCGGTCGCGACAGGTCACATGGGCGATGACTTCGAGGCCGGCCTCTTCCTGGATGCGCCTCGCCAGGGCCAGATTACCCAGACGGATGCGGGCCAGGGGGTTCTCTGCCAGACTGATGGCATCGACCTGCGCCGCGGCCAGCGCCTGCGCCGCGGCGATCACCTTGCTGCAGTCCAGCCCCCGCGGCGGGTCGAGCTCGACCGTGATGACCGGCCGTTCGCCCCAGGCATCGATGAACGTCCGCAGCGGCCCGGCAGCGGCGACCGGCGGCGCCGGCGTTGCCGGAGAGGCCACCGGGCGGGGCTGCCGTCCCGGCTTCAGGCCGGCCACGGCGTCGGCCAGCGCCCGGATATGTTCCGGGGTGGTACCGCAGCATCCCCCCACCAGAGCGGCCCCGGCGCGCACCATCTCCCGCCCCATGCCGGCAAAGTATTCGGGGGTCGCCAGATAGATGAAGCGGCCGTCGAGATACTGGGGGAAACCGGAATTGGCGAAGGCCGAAAGGGGCAGAGCGGTAACCGCCGCCAGCCGGGAGAGAACCTTCAGCAGGTCGCGGGGTCCCGACCCGCAGTTGGCCCCGAGCACCGCTACCCCCGCCCCGGAAAGACGCCTGGCCACTTCCTCGGCCGCCGCGCCGTCGCGGGTGCGACCTTCCTCGAGGAAGGCCATTTGCGCCACCGCCGGCAGTCCGATACCGGCGGCCACCTGCACGGCCAGTTCCAGATCATCCAGACAGGCAAAGGTCTCGAGCAGGAAGAGATCGACCCCGCCTTCGGCCAGCGCTTCCATCTGCTCGTGCAGCACCGCCTGTTTTTCCGTCGGGGAAAGCTCCCGCAGTTCACCGCGCGGCAGCGTCAGCGGTCCGACCGACCCGGCGACGAAGCGCTCCGGTCCGGCCGCCGCTCTGGCCAGGCGGGCACCGGCGACATTGATTGCCCGGGTCTTTTTCTCCAGACCGACCGCAGCCAGGCGCACCGAGCTGGCGCCGAAGGTGTTGCTTTCGAGCAACTGGGCTCCGGCGTGCACGTAGTCGTCGTGCACCTGGCGCACCATTTCCGGGCGGACCAGGTTCAGGTATTCGAAGTTCGTCTCCAGGGGGATCCCCCGGCTGTAAAGAAGCGTCCCCATGGCACCATCGCCGATAATGACTTGATCGGCCAGGCGCTGGAGAAACTGGGCTGTTCGCGGCTGGTAATTCGTGTTCATGGGTCTCGATTCGCCAAATCCCGAGTCGGGGCTGAGTTCCAAGGCCGGACTGCTGACCACCCGTTATGCCATAAAACGATGCGAAAAGAAAGGCTCGGTCAAGTTTTACCACGGGACAGGGTGAAGCTTCCGCTGGTCGGCAAAAACCGACGGCCCCGGACCTTTTCCCAAGGTCCGGGGCCGTCGGCAGATCAAAGGCCGCCGGCCAACGCGGCAAACCGCGATGCCCTGCGCAAATTCAGACGTTTATTACTCCCCGGGAGTCTTTTCCCGCAGGATGGCCGTATAGAAGAGATGGCCCTCCGATTCAGCTGCGGAGAGAGAAAGCTCCAGAGGGAAGGAGGAACCGCTCCGCCGGCGTCCCGGAATCCGGTGCGTTTTGCGGATCAGTTCTTCGGCTTGCTGCTGGAGGTACGCCTCCGCTCCCGCTTCGCGCAACGACTGACACTCTTCGTGAATGAACCGGTCGATGGTCATGCCGAGAGCCTCGCGCTTGCTGTAGCCGAACATCCGCTCGGCCTCGCGATTAAAGAGGATGATCTGGCCGTTGCTGAGAAAGGAGACAATGCCGTCCCGGGCCGTTTCGGTAAGCAAGCGGAACCGCTTTTCCGACTCTTCCAGATGCTGACTCTTCTCCTGCAGGTTGTCCATCATTTCGTTGAAACCGTCGATCAAAGCCCCGATTTCGTCACGGCCGCGGCGCGGAATCTTCGTCTCGAAACGCCCGGTGAGGATTATCTCACGAATCCCCTCGCCGAGGCGGGTCAGCGGAACAGTCACCGTCATCCGGGTCAGCAGTCCCAGGGCGGTGATGAGCACCAGGATGAGGCTGCCGGTATAAAAAAAGTCGTTGCGAACGTTGGCATAGATTTGCCGATAAAGCTTCTCCATGGGAATGGTCACCGAGGCGGCGCCGATGATTTCACCGATCTTGTAGTTATATGCCTGATCCTTCTCCTCGGGGAATAGTCGTTTGATGTAGTCGGGAGCGGCCTGCGGGTCGCCGTGGCATTCCAGGCAGCTCTGTTCGGCCCGAAACGGCTGCATATAGCGGAATACCGGCTCGCCCTGGATGGTGGTGACGGCGTAGTACTCCTTCAGATAAGGGCTGAGGTAAAACTTCTGCAGGGCTGCGGATTCGAAGGTGTCGGGCGCGTTTTTCTGGTTTCGGTAGCGATCGGAGACCTGGCGGATTCGGTAGTCGAGGTCGCGGGCCACCAGTTCGCCGATGCGTGTCGAAGCGACCACGGGGATCAGGCCGTAGCGGTCGACGGAAAGTTCGACCTGGCCGATCTGCAACTGGTCGGAAATGTACTCGCGGGCGCGGATTGCCTCGGAGGCGATGATGCGTGCCTTTTCCACCGACTCGGCGATGATGAAGCCTTTGTGCAACCGGTAATCGATGTAGGTGGCCAGGGCAAAGAAGGTGAGAACGATCGCCGTGACGACGACAGTGAGCTTGTTGAGCAGTCCCAGATTGCGGAACAGAGCCATGGCGAAAAATCCCTTCCGGCCAGATAGTTGGCATTTATTCTACCCACAAACCGGGCTATTGCAAGAATCCGGAGCGCCCTCAGCCTTCCCCATCGCAAACGCGCCGGAGAAACTGGCGCAGAATCGCCGCGGTCAGCCCCCAGATCTCATGCACGCCCGCCGTGCAGAAGTGAACGGGATGGATGCGCCCCTGGTGGCGCCAGTCCTCCTGTCGCCAGATGGCCGGATCGCGCAGGGTCGCCAGCGGCACCTCGATCACCTCGGCTATCTCCCGGGCATCGACCCGGAAGCGGTAGGGCCAGGGGAAGGTGCCGACAAAGGGAACGACGTGGTAGCCGTACACCGAGACGAAATCGTCGAGCCGTCCCAGAACGGTCACGTCGGCCGGCCGGATTCCCATCTCTTCCTCGGTTTCGCGCAGCGCCGTCGCCAGCAGGTCGACGTCGTCCGGCTGCCGGCGGCCGCCGGGAAAGGAGATTTCGCCCCGGTGGTGATTTAGGTGTTCGGTGCGCCGGGTGAACAGGACGGTATCCGCCCCCTCCCGAACGTAGAGGGGGAGCAGGACGGCAGCCGGCCGCAGTCCTTCGGGGTCGATGAAGCGGAGCGGGTGCCCGGCCAGCGCCCTTGCGATCCTGGCGGGGTCGAGCATCAGGCGGACAGCGCCCGGCCGTTCTCCCGCAGGGCGGCGATGGTGGCGGCGTAGTCGGGGGTGCCAAAGACGGCGCTGCCGGCCACGAAGACTTCGGCGCCGGCGCCGGCGATCAGGCCGATGTTGTCGGTCTTCACCCCGCCGTCGACCTCCAGTTCGACCGCCAGGCCGCGGCGGTCGATCTCGCGCCGCAGCGCCTCGATCTTGGGGAGGCAGGCGGGGATGAAGCTTTGGCCGCCGAAGCCGGGGTTGACCGTCATCAGCAGCACCAGGTCGAGGTCGTCGAGGACGTAGTCGAGACAGGAGAGCGGGGTCGCCGGGTTGAGGGAGACTCCGGCCCGCTTCCCCAGAGATTTGATCAGCTGCACCGAGCGATGCAGATGGGGGCAGGCCTCGGCGTGGACGACGATGATGTCGGCCCCGGCCCGGGCGAAGTCTGGGACGTAGCGGTCGGGATGCTCGATCATCAGGTGGACGTCGAGCGGCAGGGTGGTCACCCGGCGCACCGCCTCGACCACCAGCGGACCGATGGTGATGTTGGGAACGAAATGGCCGTCCATGACATCGATGTGAACGTAGTCGGCGCCGCCCTTTTCAATGGCGCGGACCTCTTCTCCCAGGCGGGAGAAGTCAGCGGAGAGAATGGAAGGGGCAATTTTGATCATGGACTGACTCCTGACAACGAAAATGAGCAAGGCCTTTTTACCACGAAGTACAAGAAGGACACGAAGATTTTCTCAAGACTTCGTTCGATTTCGTCGATCACGTCGATGGTTTATCAAAAAAACTACATTCTCTCGCGCAAAGCCGCAAAGGTCGCAAAGAAATTCAATGATCCGGACCCAAACCAATCATTTGAAAGGATTGAGAAAAAACTGCC
>DASPGW010000175.1 GCA_035620395.1 Desulfuromonadales bacterium
CCGGGGGCGGCGGTGATGGTAATGAATTTCTTGATGGTCAGCACGAGCAGCCCGAAATCGATCCCGACGGCCATCTTCAGGCCTGCCTCCTCGCCGGCCTCGACCAGTTGGGTCAGCCAGAAAAGTGCCTTGTCGCCGTCGAGCAGATCGCCCTGCCAGCAGTCGAGGTCGAGAAAGGTGGTGAACTGCTCGCAGGTGACCAGCGGCAGCAGTTCGGGGATGTCCTCCACCCCCAGTTCCTTGAAGAGCAGGAAGAGTTCCTGGGCCGGCAGCCGGCGCACCAGCTCCTCGGCATCCTGTGCCTCGATGAGCAGGTCGTACTTCTGGCGACCGTGGGCGCTGCGCACCATCTCCAGACGCTCGGCCAGGGAGAGGGCGTTGAACTCTCTGGGGGTCAGGCGGCGCGGTGCCCGCAGCAGAGTGAGGTGCTTCACCTTCTTTTCGCGGGGCAGATCGATTCGGGCCATACGGGTAAACTCCTGCCGGCTCATGATTTTTTCACCGGGCGGACAATGTAATCCACCGCCAGGGGAAGGTCAAGGAAAGTTCTCCGGCAGCTAGTCCGCAAGGGCTGGCAAGCGCCAAAAAGCCGCTCCCCCTGAAGACAGAGCGGCTTTTCGGTCCTGCCTTCGTGCGTCCTTGACTCAGCCGGCGATCTTCCGCAGCTCCTCCTCGATCAGCCCCTCGAACAGCGCGACCTTGTAGCCGTTGTGCTGCAGCGGCGCGGCGCCCTGCAGGGCCGCCTCGGCGGCCCGTTTCGCCGCCTCCGCATCCAGCTTGCGGCCGGTCAGGGCCGCTTCGGCTTCCCGCGCGCGCCAGGGGACGGGGGCGGCGCCGCTGAGCACCACCCGGGCCTGGCCGACCCGGTCGCCGTCGACCTGCAGGGCCAGGGCCACCCCGGCGACGGCGAAGTCCCAGGAGCGGCGGGCCCGCACCTTGCGGAAGGCGCTGCGCAGGCCGGGCCGGGGGGGCGGCAGGAGGATCTCGGTGAGGATCTCCTGCGGCCCGAGGGCGGTCTCCCGCTGCGGGTCGACCGCCGGCGGCACGTGGAAGTCTTCCACTGCCACCTCCCGGGGGCCGCCCGGGCCGGCGATGCGCACCCTGGCGTCGAGGGCGACCAGCGCCGGAGCGATGTCTGAGGGGTGGACGATGTAGCAGTCCTTCCCGCCCAGGATGCAGTGGTACTGGTTTTCGCCGGCGAAGGCGAAACAGGTCGGCCCCCCCTTGCGCAGGCAGTCGAACTCGCCGCGGTAGTACCAGCAGCGCGGCTTCTGGCAGAGGTTGCCGCCGAGCGTCCCCTGGCGGCGCAGCTGGGGGCTGGCCACCTCCTGAGCGCTCTGGGCGAGCAGGGGATAGTGCCGGCGGATCTCCGAATGTTCCGCCACCTGGGTGACGGTGGTCAGGGCGCCGATGCGCAGGCCGCCCCCGGCGCCGGGTCCGATGCCCCGCAGCTCTTCCAGGCCGCTGATGCTCACCAGCTTGCCGGCGGTAAAGACGTGGTCGTGCAGGCAGCCGAGCAGGTCGGTGCCGCCGGCGTGGACCCTGGCCTGGTCCGTGCCGAGCTGACGGATCGCCTCCTTGAGGGAGGCGGCCTTGACGTAGCTGAAGTTCGGCAGCATGGTTCAGCCCTCCTTTCCGGCGGCGGCCAGCAACCGGCTGAGCTGCAGCGGGTCGATGGGAGAGTTCGCCACCCGGACGCCGGTGGCGTGGCAGACCGCGTTGGCGACGGCCGCCGCGGTGGGGATGGTCGTCGGCTCGCCCAATCCCTTGGCACCAACCAGGTTCGCCTCCGGGTCGGGCCGGTCGATGGGGAGCGAGACCATCTCCGGCGGCACGTCGAGCATGGTCGGCAGCTTGTAGTCGTGCCAGTTCCTGTTCACCATCTTGCCGGTCTGGCTGCCGTCGAACAGCCGCTGCTCACTCATCGCCAGGCCGATCCCCATGGTGATGCCGCCGTGCACCTGACTGTCGAAGGTCAGCCGGTCCATCACCCGGCCGCTCTCGCTGGTCCCGAGGAAACGCAGGATACGCACCTCGCCGGTGCCGGTGTCGACCTCCACCTCGCAGAACTGGGCGGCGAAGGGGTTGACCACCTTCCCCTCGGGATTGGGGCCGCGGTAGCCGACGCCGACGGCCACCCCCCGCGCCTTCAGGCGGGAGACGTCGGTGAGGGCGATCTTTTTCGACCGGTCGCTGCGCACCACGATCTCGCCGCTCTCGAAATCGAGTCCGGCCGCCGGCACGCCCAGGTCCCCGGCGGCCATCTCCAGCAGCTGCCGCTTGAGCTCGACAGCGGCGGCGCGCACCGCCGGCGCCTCGGTGGGGACCGTCTTGCTGCCGCCGCTGGGGGTGGCGTACTGGGTGGTGCCGGTGTCGGCGTTCTCGATCTGGATCACGCCGGGGTCGACCCCCAGCTCTTCGGCTACCACCAGAGCCATGACCGTCTTGGTGCCGGTGCCGATGTCGCTGGCCCCGAGGTTCAGGTTGACGCTGCCGTCGGCGAAGAGCTTGACGATCGCCGTCGAGGGGGGCCGGCCGCCGCCGGCGGCCCAGAGGCAGCAGCCCATGCCGACGCCGCGCCGCAGACGGCTCTTCTGGTCGCCCTGGGCCGCCTGCTTGCGGGCCTGCCGCCAGCCGAAGGCCTCGGCGCCCTGCTCGATGCAGGCGCGCAGGCCGGTGCTGGTGTAGGGTGGACTCCCTTCCCGCCCCTGACTGACCACGGGGATGTTCTTCAGGCGCAGTTCGACCGGGTCCATGCCGATCGCCTCGGCCAGCTCGTCCATCATCTGCTCCAGCGCCCAGGAGCACTGGGGATGGCCGGGGGCGCGGAAGGGACGGGCCGGGCCGCCGTGGATGTAGAGGTCGGCGGTCTCGGTGCGGACGTTGGGGCAGAGGTAGAGGTCCCTGACCAGCCAGTCGAGCAGGTTGGCCCCCCCGGCCGGGTAGGCGCCGCCGCTGGCGGTGGCGGTGAATTCGAGGGCGGTCAGGGTGCCGTCCTTTTTGACCCCCGCCTTGAGCTTCATGTTGGCCGGCGGCCGGTTGCCGACGGCGAGGAAGGTCTCCTCCCGGCTCAGGAAGAGCTTGACCGGGCGGGCGGTCAGCTTCGCCAGCAGGGCGGCGATGACCGTGTACTTGCCGGGCCGCAGCTTGCTACCGAAGCCGCCGCCGACATAGTGGCCGATGACCCGCACCCGCGACAGCGGCATCCCCAGGACTTCGGCCACGCCGGCCTGGACGGCGTAGACCCCCTGGGTCGACTCCCAGAGGGTCAGGGCATTCCCCTCCCAGTTGGCCACGCAGCCGTGCAGCTCCAGCGGCGTGTGCAGCTCGGCCTCGGTGCGGTACTGCCGCTCGAGGACCACATCGGCCTCGGCGAACCCCTTCGCCACGTCCCCCCGGCTGTAGGTTTCGGGCGGCTTGACCCGGTTGCCGCCGCTGTGGACCTGCGGGGCGCCGGCCGCCAGGGCCTGGCGCTCGTCGATGACAAAGGGGAGGACCTCGTACTCGACCCGGATCGCCCGCAGCGCATCCCGGGCCTGATAGGGGGTGTCGGCGGCGACCGCCGCCACCGCCTCCCCCTCGAAGCGGCAGTGGGGGTCGAAGAGTTTGCTCCTCACCTCCTTGTCCCAGGGCCAGACCAGATCGGCGCCCGGCGTGGCGGCGCTGAGCACCGCCCGCACTCCCGGCATCGTCGCCGCCGGCCCGGTGTCGACCTTTTTGACCAGGGCATGGGGATGGGGAGAGCGCAGGATGGCGCCGTAGAGCATCCCCGGCAGGGTGACGTCGGAGGGATAGACGGCCGTGCCGCTGACCCGCGCATAGCCGTCGACGCGGGCGAGGCGCTCCCCGACGATCCGGGTCTGGCCCCAGGGCGCCGGCGCGACGCCCGGCTCCGGCGTCTCCGGAACCGGAATCCCCCGGGTGTAGTACTGATCCTTCTGCTCGTCGGTCATGGCTCACCTCGCTCCTGGCGCCGCAGCTGCGCCGCCCGCCGGACGGAGGCGACGATGTGCGGGTAGGCGCCGCAGCGGCAGAGGTTGCCGCTCATCTCCCGGGCGATCTCCTCCGGGGAAGGGTCGGGGTTGGCGCGCAACAGCCCCTCGGCGGCCATGATCTGACCCGGCGTGCAGTAGCCGCACTGGTAGCCGTCCTCCTCGAGAAAGGCCTGCTGGGTGGGGCCGAGTTCCTCGCCCCGCATGAGCCCCTCCAGGGTGGTGATCTCGTGCCCTTCGGCCTCCACCGCCAAGGTCAGGCAGGCGTAGCGGGGAACCCCGTCGATGAGGACGGTGCAGGCGCCGCACTCGCCCCGCTCGCAGCCGACCTTGGTGCCGGTCAGGCCGAGCCGCTCGCGCAGCACGAAGAGCAGCGGCCAGCGCGGCTCGACCAGCAGGCGGTAGGCCCGGCCGTTGATACGCAGGGTCACCTTGGCCATCTCCTCAGCGGTCATCACCCCCTTGTCGGCGGTGGCGGCAACGGCGACCTTGCCGGAAACCGCCACTGCCGCCGCCCCCGCTCCCACCGTGGCGATGAAGCCGCGGCGGGTCAGGCCGCCGCGGCAGGCGCATTCGTCATCCTGGCCTTTTTTCTTCACGGGCTTCTCCTTCGATTGGCCGGCGGTCGTACTCCGGTATCTAAACGAAATCCATTATGTATCGTAATGGAGCGCTGTCAAACGGCCCTCAGGGTTGGCGTTTGCCGCCGGCATGCTTTTCAAGCGTCAGCTGCAGGCGTTCCGCCGCCTCGGGCGTGGGGACGTCACGACCGGCCAGAAGCTCCCCGGCGCCAATTCCAGGTCGCCCGTAGAAGGCGGCGTTGGCTTCATTGTCGACTTGCAGCGCCGACCCTTCCAGTGAAATTCCGGCGAAAATCCCGCGGCTGCGCGAGTAGGAATAGATTTCCGCCTTGAGTTGCACATCGGTCGCCCCTTCGACACGGCGCCCCACCGGGCCGGCGGCCACTCCCGCATCGACGCCGAGGGTGAATTTGCCCTTCATCATCCCCTCGATGCTGCGTCTGTTTTTAAAAACCAGCACGACGTCCGTCGATTCGGCGCCGATCTGCCAGCCGACACTGCCACCGGTCAGGGAAATGAAGACAGGGTTGCTCCATCGTCCCGCATCGTCCCTGACCAGCACAACGCCGGTCCCGTGGCGGCCGCCGACGACGAGACCGACCTTGATGACCTCGGGAACAATGGCGATGCCGTAGGCGTTGGCGAGCAGCTCCGGCGGAATGGCGCTCTCGGGTATGGCCGTGAGTTGCTCCAGCACGGTCACGGCCAACTCAACCTTTGCCGTTTCCTTCCCGGCGGCCACAGCCCCGCCAAGCGGCAGCAGCAGTGCACACATCGCAAGTGCAACGGTTCGATAGTTCATAACCGGCTCCTTTCTGCGAAAAGCCTTTGCGTCCCCCTGCACACAGGCCACACCAACCGTTTATGTCCAGTATAGTCTGTACATCGGCAAGAAAAAGCTCCGCCTCGACAATAATAACCAGAGATGACTGCTTGCATTCACACGGTGAACTGATACGATTTTGCTCATTAGTGTCTTTTAGCCGGCGAAGACCAATCCTGCCACAACAGATCCAAGGGTCCAACCTCCTCGCCCCTGGTCCGGATCGGCTGAAAAGTATCAACCACATTGTTTCAACAAAAGGGAGGCTCGCAATGAGTAGAAAATGGCTAGGAACCTTGTTATGCCTGCTGTGCACTTTGCTGTTCGCCGGTTGCGCTACCCGGGCGCCGCTGCAGTTCCAACCACACCCGTTCGAAACCGGGAAATACGCGCCCAAGATTGCCAATTTCCAGATCATCTTCGACGCCTCGGATAGCATGGACAACATCAATAACGGCGAGCAGAGATTTCCAACGGCCAGGAATTTCGTCAACAGCCTGAATCAGAGCATCCCTTCGGATTTGACTTATAATGGCGGCCTGCGCTCTTTCGGCCACGACCCCAGGCAGTCGCAGGCGTTGACGGCGCTCCCCTACGGCATGACCCGCTACTCCCGCGACGGCCTCGCCGGCGGAGTGAGCAGCATCAAGCAGGTCGGCGGCGATAGTCCACTGTCGGCGGCGCTGCAAGCCGCGGGTGCCGATCTGAAGTCTGCGCCGGGCAACAGCGCGATCATCGTCGTCAGCGACGGCGTGAAGATGGAAGACGCTCCGGCCGCTGCCGCCAGGATCAAGTCTGAGTTGGGCGATAAACTCTGCATCTACACGGTCTGGATAGGCGACAGCCTGGAAGGCAAGAAGAACCTCGAAGGCGTCGCCAAGGCCGGCCAATGCGGCACGGCAGTGGCAGCCGCGGCACTGACCGATCCCAACAAATTCTCGGCGTTTGTGGCACAGGTCTTCCTGACCGACAAACCAGCCCCGGCCCCGGCCCCGGCACCAGCGCCGGCTCCTTCTCCCGCGCCGGCACCAGCCCCGGCACCGGTGGTCATGGACAGCGATGGTGACGGCGTACTCGATGATCGGGATCAATGCCCCGGCACCCCGAAGGGAGTCATCGTCGACGACAAGGGTTGCGAACTGAAACTCACCCTGCGCATCAACTTCGACTCCGACAAGGCGGAGATCAAGCCCGAGTTCAAGTCCGAACTGGACAAGGCGGCCACGTTCATCCGGAAGAACAGTCAGGTCCCCTATATTCTTCTGGCGGGATATACGGACAACATCGGTGCTGACGAGTACAATCAGAAGCTTTCCGAGCGGCGGGCAAAGGCCGTACGCCAGGCACTGATCGACAACTACGGCATCGACGCCGGCAAGCTGGTCGCCAGAGGCTACGGCAAAGCCCAGCCGGCCGCCGACAATGCCACGGAAGAAGGACGCTACCAGAACCGTCGGGTGGAACTCATTTGCTGCGTGGTCATTCCTGACTGACGCTGCCGCAACGACGCAGTAACGCCAAGAAGGGCCAGGAAATCCTGGCCCTTCTTGGCGTTGCAACTGCAAAACCTCCAAAAACTTCAGGAGTTCCTGGCGTTGCGGGGATGGTGTCGGAGAATGGGAATCTGGCTGAGCGCCTGGGTCCGGCTCTGCGAAGATTTGCCGAGCGGCAGACGTTCGGTTTCTATGCCGGTGACACGGAGGAATTTGTCGGCTTCCTGCATGGTTCTGGCATAGGCATCCTGATTATGGGGGGGGGTGGCCGGCACGTACACCAGGACCCGGTTGCTGGAAGCCAGGCGAAAAGCGACATAAACCTGCCTGCCTTTTCCTTTTTTCAAGGCAACGATGTAGGCCGTACAGTATTGATTCGGAAACCCTTCCAGCGAAAGTTGCGTCCTGCTGACCGACTGGTAAACCTCCAGCACATCGTCTTCGGACTCATAAGCAACGTCAGCAAAGTCCCAGTCGACCTGAAAGAAGACTCCCGATGTCGATGGCCGGGAAGTCGGTTTGGGTGGCGGTGCTACCGACTGTTCCATTGCACTGCTGTCACTATTGAAACGTCCGCCGAGGGATGGCAAGGCGGTGGACTGGCGACTCCTTTCCACGGCTCCGCGTTTCCCCCTGATGGGCACTTCCGCCCTCTCCAACATGCGTTGCTCGATCCGGGCCTTCTCAAGCTCCAGCCGCTCCCGCTCGCGGCGTTCGGCCTCGACCCGCTCCGCCGTCAGCCGGGCGAGTTCGGCCAGTTCCCCAGCTCGCTCGGCGACGCTGGCCTGTTCCGCGGCCCGCTGCTCTGCGGCCGACTTGGCAGCTTCCAATCGCTCCCGCTCAAGCCGCTCCACAGCCGCCTGCCTCTCGGCCCGCCGAACCGCCTCGGCCATTTCCGTCGCCCGTTGCTCCACCGCCGCCCTCTCCGCCGCCAAGCGTTCTCGCTCGGCCAGCGCAGCTGGCTGTCGCTCAGGTCCCTTCTGGCAGGAGATGGCCTGCATTCCGGCTGAACCGACAGTCTCGACCAGACCGGCAACCGGTTTCTCCGCCGCCGTGCCCTCTGCCATCAAGCGCTCCCGTCCGGCTCGCTCGATTTCGATGCTCCGTTCCACCGCTTTGACCGCCTCGCCCAGTTCGGCCGCTCGTTGATCTGCGGCTGTCTTCTCGGCTGCCAAGCGCTCACGCTCGGCCTGTTCCCGTTTGGCCTGCGCTGCGACCAGTCGCTCCTGTTCCCTTCGGAAGTTGATCGCTTGCAACTCGACTCTCTGCACGGCGTCGCTCAGTTCAGCCGTCCGCTGCTCGGCTGCCGACTTCGCCGCGAGCAACTGCTCCTGTTCATTTCGCTCAGTTTCGACCCGTTGCTCCACCTGCAGGGCCATCTCGGCCAGTTCCGCCGCCCGCTTTTCCGCCTGGGCCTTTTCGGCGAGCAACTGCTCCCGCTTCGCCAGCTCAGTTTCGACCCGGGACTGCACCTGCTTGACCGCCTCGCCCAGCTCCGTCGTGCGCTGTTCGGCGGCGGCCTTCTCGGCTGCCAATCGCTGCCGCTCGGCCTGTTCCCGTTTGGCCTGCGCTGCGGCCTGCTGCTCCTGTTCCTGACGAAAGGCGGCGGCATGTATTTCGATGGCCCGCATGGCCTCGGCAAGTTCTGCTATCCGTTGTTCAGCAGCCGCTTTTGCGGCCAGCAACTGCTCCCGTTCGATCCGCTGCGTTTCGGCCTGCTCTGCCGCCTGCCGGGTCGTCTCGGCCAACTCCGCCGCCCGCTGCTCGGCGGCCGCCTTCGCGGCTTCCAGACGCTCCCGCTCGACCCGTTCGGCTTCAGCCCGCTCTGCCGCCTGGCGAGCCGTCTCGGCCAACTCTGCCGCCCGCTGCTCGGCGGCCGCCTTCGCGGCTTCCAGGCGTTCCCGTTCGACCCGTTCGGCTTCAGCGCGCTCTGCCGCCTGGCGAGCCGCTTCGGCCATTTCCGCCGCCCGCTCCGCAGCCAGTGCCTTGGCGCCTTCCAGGCGCTCCCGTTCGACCCGTTCGGCTTCGGCCCGCTCTGCCCCTTGGCGGATTGTCTCGGCCAGCTCTCCCGCCCGCTGCTCTGCAGCCGACTTCGCAGCTTCCAGGCGTTCCAACTCCTTCGCCAAACGCTGCATCTCCGGTGAATCCCCCTGGCCCGAATCCACCTTCGGCTGAACTGCCGCAGAGGGGGGCACCGCCAATTCGCCGCCCGCGGTTGGGGGGCGCTGTGTTTGGCCGGCTTGCCCTGGCACCTTCGCGGCGGGTGCGGCAGCATCCTCGGGCCTGACCACTTCGAACCGTGGGCCAAGCAGCCTTTCGACTGCCTGGCGAGTCGCTGTCACCTTTTCCTCGACAATACTCTCCGCTTCCAGTTTCCTGACCGCCTCTTTGATATCCGCATGCCGCTCCTGGCGAGCCCTCTCCCGTGCGGCCCGGCGGGCCGGAGAAAGTCCGGTGGCAGCTTCATCCGGCGCTTCGCTTTCTTCTTGTTGCAGGGCCAGGCGTTCCAACTCGGCCAATTCCTCTGCCTTTTGTGCGGCAGCCTTTCTGGCCGCAGCGGACGAAAGAAGCACCGGGATGTCACGAATCACCACCTCGCGCATGGCAGTACTGAACCTGAGGTTGACACTTTCCATTGCAAAGCCCATCGCCTGGCAAGCGTCAATCGCCCCTTTCATGGCAGCTTCATAACCGGTTTTTCCCTTTTTTTCAGTAGCAATGGAATAAACCAGATTGCGTTTGCAGCTCTTACTGTGCAGTGCAACGAATACCTGATACTCATCCTCTCTCCTGATTCCGAAAACGAATGCCTGGCAAGGAAGGGTCGGAACAGCGCCTCCAGGCAATTCGCAGGTCTCGCGCGAACGAAAAATCGCATCCACTTCCGCCTCAACTGCTTCGATATAAGGCTGAGATTCTTCCCCCACCCGCATATTGGCTCCTGGATATGAAAACTCTAAAAAAAACGGGTTGCGGAAATATCTGTGATATTTCGGCAACCCGGCTGTCTCAGGGAGACCCGTAGGCTTTCCGCCCCATTCTCGCGAATGGTTTAGTATTATCGACTATCGCCCTGGATCTGCATGAACAGCCTATCATCTAGCCCAAACTTCGAATCCGGTCAACAAAAAAAATCGACAGGCCGCATGGTTACTTCTGCCAGCATAGCATTGGCTGGAAACGCTCGAAACCGCCGGGTTTTTTCCTGCTCACACCGACAGCAACCAGGATTCGCAAATTATAGCCCGGCAGATATCAAAAATACCTTACAACCCTGGCGGCAGAGGCGCAGCTGCGAAAAAAGAGCGGAGATGGGGAGCGTTGACGTGGGTTGGGGGAAAGACCGAAAGGTTTTGAAACGAGCGGTTGTTCATGTTGTGGGTGACTGGCGGGCAGGGCGGTCCGGGCGGAGTTCATCTAGAACCTTCACCTTGGCCTCGATCATCTCGCCGTGGGCGAGACCCAGCAGCGTGGCCACCTGGCGAACCAGATAGTCTTCGTACTTGTCGAGCACCCCGTCGGCGTAGATGAGGCGCCAGAGAGCATCCATCATTTCCAGCTTTTCCGGGCGGGAGAAATGCTCCTTGATCTGGCGGGTGAACTGGAAGAGGTCGAGGCTTTGCTGCCGCTGCTCCCGGGCATAGTCGATCAGCTCGGTAACGTCCTGATCGGAGATATCGAACTTGCGCTGCAGCAGGTCGCGGACCAGCGTCTGCTCCATGGCGTGGAACTCCTCATCGGCGTGCGCCATTTCCAGCAGTACGACACAGGTTGCCACCTGGAGGCGTTCATGTTCCCGCGCCGGCTCCCGGGCCGGACCGCCGCCGAGGAGAGATTTGATATGGTTCAGCATGTTCAGCTTCCTCGCTGTCTTAAAGTAAGGTGGGCGAGATGAATCGCGCCCCTACGCGCCGGTATAGCGGATCACCCACGCCCGCTCAAGGGTGATCATCCCTCCCTTGACCATGCGGTCGAGAAAGGGGCGAACGGCATCGATCTTCTCCTGGCTGTCGATGACCTCGATGACCACCGGCAGGTCTCCGGAGAGGCGCAGCACCTTGTCGGTGTGCATCACGCTGCGGGCGCCGAATCCCATCGCCCCCTTGAGAACAGTGGCCCCGGCGAACCCCTCCCGGCGGAAGAGCTCCACCAGGGCCTCGTACAGAGGTTTGTGCTCCCAGCGGTCACTCTCGCCGACAAAGATGCGCATCAGGATCTGTTCGCCTTCGAGCTTTGCCATAGAGTTTTATCCTTTGGTCGGGGCGTGATGAATCCCCCGCTACAATTGCCGCGCCAGAAGGATTCCCAGGCCGGCGCAGACGATGCAGATGGTGACGTTGAGCAGGATATTGGCTCCTGCCTGCAGCAGGCTCCCCTCTTCGAGCAGGCGGAAGGTTTCGTAGGAGAAGGTGGAAAAGGTGGTGAATCCGCCCAGAAAACCGACGGTGAGGCCGAGGCGAAGTTCGGACGAGAGCAGAGTGCTGCGCAGGCTCCCTTCCATGATCAGACCGATGAGCAAGGAGCCGACGACATTGACCACCAGGGTGCCGTAGGGGAGTCCGCGTCCCGCCAGAGCATAGGTCCACCCCGAGACGAAGTAGCGCGCCAGACATCCGAGGGCACCGAAGATGCCGATGTAAGCAACTTGCATGCAATCCGTCAAACTGGAGGGTTAGGAACTGCCCGGGGACTGACCTGGGCGCTGCCACCGCTGCCGAACCCTCGCCATTATGGTTTCCGCTCCGGCCTCTGTCAACCCCAACCAGCCTCCTCGCCCGGATTTCTCCTTGCGTCATACTGCCAGGATTTGCTATATATCAGTGGCACTCTCCGCACCAGAGTGCTAATCTTTTGTTTTTAAAGATCTTTCGGAGGAAATAAGCACAATGAGCACGTTCCATCTGCCAGTTGTCATCGACACCTGGGACCATTATCTGGCCCAGATCAGCCGCTTCGACCTGCTCTCCCGCGAAGAGGAGTACGAACTGGCCACGCGCTACCGGCGGCGAGGCGACCTGGAGGCGGCACACCGGTTGATCTGCGCCAACCTGCGCTTTGTCGTCAAGATCGCCAACGAGTATCGCGCCTACGGCATGAAAGGCCTCGACCTTGTCCAGGAGGGGAACATCGGCCTGATGATGGCGGTCAAAAAGTTCGATCCGGAGC
>DASPGW010000176.1 GCA_035620395.1 Desulfuromonadales bacterium
GGCCGCCGGAGAGCTGCCCGGGACGGTGGTCCATCCGGTCCGCCAGCCCCACCGCGGCCAGCGCGGCGGTGGCGTGCTCCCGGCGCTCGCGCCGGGAGAGGCCGGTGAGCAGCAGCGGCAGTTCGACGTTCTCGAAGGCGGCGAGTTCCGGCTCCGAAAGGAGGGTGATGTCGAGGCCGTCCACCCGGATGGTGCCGGCGTCGGCCCGGTCGATGCCGGCGATCAGGTTGAGCAGGGTCGTCTTGCCCGAGCCGGAGGGGCCCATCAGGGCCAGGAACTCCCCGGCGGCGAGGTCGAGGGTGATCTCCTCGAGGACCGGGATGATCTGGGCGCCGCGCCGGTACGACTTGCAGAGGCCGCAAATTTCGACGATGGGGGGGCGGTCATTTTCCATGGCAACCTATGCAAGGGCAATTCATGAATTGCCCCTACGGAACGGGCAGGCACGGGGGCCTGCCCCTACTCGGGCGTCTTTACCCGGATGCCGTCCCGCATCTTCTCCAGGGGGCGCAGCACCACCTTCTCCCCGGTTTCCACCCCCTCCCGGATCTCCACCAGGTCGCCGATCGCCTCCCCCGGCGTCACCGGCGTCGCCACCGCCCGCCCCGCACGGATGACGAAGACCTCGGTGCGGCCGTTCTGCCGCCGGAGCGCGGCAGCGTGCAGGGCGGTCCGCGGGGTGCGCTCCTCCTCGGCCGGCGCCCGCGCCAGGAAGGCGACCCGGGCGCTCATCTCCGGCAGGATGCGGGGATCGGGGTCGAGAAAGCGGACCTTGACCAGCACCGTCGCCTTGCTGCGGTCGGCGGTCGGCACGATCATGTGCACCTCGCCGGCGAAGCGCTCCTCGGGGAGGGCGTCGAGGCGGATTTCGCAGGGCTGGCCGACGCCCACCTTCTCCAGGCTCGACTCCGAGACGTCGGCCTCCACCTGCAGGGAGTCGAGATCGGCGATGTTCACCACCGCCGCCCTTGCCTCGGCCGCCGCGCCGATCGGGGTGAGGATGTCGCCGATGTCGGCGTTCTTGGTCAGGACCACGGCGTCGAAGGGGGCGCGCACCCGGGTGTAGTCGAAGGCCACCTCGGCCTCCCGCAGTTCGGCCGCGGCCGCCGCCACCGCCGCCCGGGCGCTCGCCACGCCGGCCCGGGCCCGGTCGCGACGGGCCAAAGCGGCGTCGTATTCGGCCCGGGAGACGAAGCCGCCGGCCAACAGTTCCTGGAAGCGGCGGAAGGAGAGCTCGGCCTCGTTCGCCTCGGCATCGGCCTCGGCCAGGACGGCCCGGGCCCGCTCCAGCCCGGCCGCCGCCCGATCCCGCGCCGCCGCCACGTCCCGGCTCTCCAGGCGGGCGATCACCTCCCCCTCCCGGACCCGGCTTCCCTCTTCGACCCCGAGCCACTCCAGGCGGCCGGTCGTCTTCGCCGCCACCGCCGCCTTGCGCTGGGCGACGACATAGCCGCTGGCGTTGAGCACGGTGAAGCCGAGGGAGGGGTAGACGCGGGAGACGGTGGTCACCTCCACTTCGACGGTCGGGGGAAAAAAGACCCACCTGGTCAGGAAAAGCAGAGCCAGCAGCACCAGGACGAAGGCAGTCCAGCGCCAAACGACGCCGCTTCGCCGCGGCCGGGCGGCTCCCCTTTTGTCGATCTTGAGTTTCTGCAGGTCTTCGCGGGCCATGGTATACAAGCATACCATTAGTGGGAATCAGGGCAACGTCGGGTGAAGAGGTGAAACGGGGAGGCGGCGTCCCGGCTCCGCGAGGAGGAAATCGGGGTCGTTTCAGGCTATACTCAAGACACTACCACCCAGACCGGTCGACCTCTTTCCGTTCCGGAAGAATGAATCAACAGGAGGGCATCCACATGCATTCTGTCGGGAAATGCGGCATCGGCGTCCTGCTTCTCATCTCGCTCCTGGTCCCGGGCTGCGCCTACACCAGCATCCAGCGGCCGCTGGGTACCGAGTTCAACAAGACCGAACTGGGGACAAAGACGGGCCAGTCGAGCAACCATTCGGTCCTCTGGCTTTTCGCCTGGGGAAACGGCGGCACGCAAGCCGCCGCAGAAAACGGGGACATCACGGTCATCCGCCACGCCGACACGAAGCTCTTCTTTCTTCTCTTCGGGCTCTATGCGAAGGTGACGACCATTGTCTACGGCGACTAAAGGTGCATGCTCCTTCCTGCTCGCGCTGCTCCTTGCGGGGTGTTCGCTGCCACGCGGCTTGATCTATTCGGATACGACCGCCCCCTACTCCTCGGAATTCAACGAGACTCCGGTCGGGACAAAGCGTTGCGTGATCAGAAGTCACCAGATAAAGGAGCCGGTAACCGGGCGCAGCATCTACGCCGAATGGTCAGCGGACCTGATCCTGCGTGAGGCGCAGAAGGCGGGCATCAAGGAGATCTACTACATGGACAAGAGGACGCTGAGCATTCTCGTCGGCATCTATAAACGCGAATCCCTGATTGTTTACGGCGACTGACCAGGATTTGTCGACAGGGAACCGAACAGGGGTCCTGGTTGGCCTTGCCGAACCACTTCCCCGGAATACTGTAGAGACACAAGATTTTGCACCGCCACTGCAATGGCAAATTTTTTGCAGATACAATCCCTCAAATACCCTGAGAGGAGAAGACATGGAATTTTTCAAATGGAAACATCAGTTCAGCGTCAATATCCCGGAAATGGACCAGCAGCACCAGAAATTCATGGCCCTGCTGAATAAAGTCCATCTCTACAGCGAAACCCAGGATCGTGATCCTGAATTTCTCACTGCGCTTTTCCGGGAACTTTTCGCCTACGTGCTGACCCACTTCGAGGAGGAGGAAACACTCCTTGAGCAGACCGGGTTCCCAGGCCTGGAGGTGCAGAAGAAGCAGCACCAATATTTCCGGGACCAGTTGGTCAATCTCCGCGAACAACACCTCAAGGGCAATGCCACTGCACCTCTGAGTGTCCTGATTTTCATGCGGGACTGGTTCATGAACCATGTTCTGGAATTTGACAAAAAATACGGGGAATACTTCAAGAATCTATAGAATGGCGAGCCATGATTTTGGCCGGCAGGTCATTTCTTTGACTGCTTCCATGGCCGAGGTCGGCGCCTTCTCAGGGAATCACGCCCATCATCTTATGGATCTGCAGCAGATCGGCCGTCTCGCTGACCAGCAGCGTCGGGATGCCGGCCGCCTGGGGAATCTTCAGATCGACATGCTGCCGGTCGCCGACGAAAAGGAAACTCTCCGGCGGGCCGCCGATATCTTCCAGTAGCCGCTCCAGCGTGTCGGCGTCCGGCTTGGGGCGCCAGCTGAATTCGATGGTATAGAGCCGGCGGAACATGCCATCGACACCCAGCAGAGCGAGGATCTTCTGCGTCAATGGCAGACTGTTGTTGGTGTAGAGATAGAGCTCGCAACGATCGCGCAGGGAATCGAGCAGGGCATAGAGGACCGGGTCGTGGTCGAGATAGGCCTCGGGGCGCACCCGCTTCTGCAGCGCCCGGTGGAAATCGGAGACCTCGATGCCAAGTTCGAGGCAGGTCCGGGTCAGGGTCGGCTCCTCCTCGAGGGTCTCGGCCAGCCGCCGCTTCGCGCAACGCAGCACCTCCCTTCCCCCTTCCCGGCTGAGGCCGCGGCTGCCGGCCACCAGGTCACAGGCAGCGGTCCATATCTCATCGGCAATCTCGTCGCTGACATAGAGAGTGCCGTCGAGGTCGAAGACAATGGAACGAATCTGGCTCAAGTCAGTCAGCACAAGCACACCCTTTCACGACAGTTGATGCCGTCCGGACAAATTCTTCAATGAGTTTCAGTCTAACAGGCCAGCCGCGCTTGTCAAAACCGGACCTGAGCGCATTAGGCTTTAATATCGGACACTTGAATCTTTGTCGTGGCGACTGTGCGGTAGGGGCGGATGCATGGGTCAGGGGCGGGCCTCCCCGCCGGAGCGGCGCAGATGGCGGGCGATGAGGGCGGGATCGTTGGTGAAGATGCCGGCGGCGCCCAGGCGGCGGAGCGCGCTGCAGACGTCGGGGTGATCGACCGTCCAGCAGTGGACGGCCAGCCCGTGTTGGCGGCAGGCGGCCATCAGGGGACGGGAAAGGAGGTCGTAACGGGGGTGAACGCTTTCCGCCCGGCAGCCGACCGCCCTCCGGACGGCCCGTCCCCAGAAACGCGAATCGACGAGAAAGCCGAGCGGCAGGTCGGGGTTCTGAAGACGCAGCCGTTCGAGCAGAGCATGGTCGAAGGAGGAGATCAGGACGCGGGCCAGAGGATACGCCCGCAGCAGCTCGATGACGGCCAGACCGGCCGGCACGGCCTTGATCTCGACGTTGAGCCGCAGCCGGTCGGCCGCCCAGGCGAAGACCTCTTCGAGGGTCGGCAGCGCCTCGCCGGCAAAAGCAGGGGAAAACCAGCCGCCGGCGTCGAGCCGCCGCAGTTCCCTCAGCGGCAGCCCGGAAATCCGTCCGTGGCCGTCGGTGGTGCGATCGACGGTTTCGTCATGGATCACTACCGGCACGCCATCACGGCTGAGATGCACGTCCAGTTCGATTCCGTCGGCGTCGGCGGCCTCCGCCGCCCGGAATGCCGCCATGGTATTTTCCGGCGCGACCGCCGAGGCGCCCCGGTGGGCCCAGATGAAGAAATCGCTCATGGCTGCTGCTCGCGGTCTGCGGATAAATGCCCGAACATGGATAGAGGTCAGGGAGCGCCCTTGAGCACCGGCAGGCCGCGCAACTGCCAGGCCGAGAGCCCGCCGGAGAGATTATAAACCTCGGAATATCCCTGTGCCGCCAGGTACCTGAAAACCTGGGAACTGCGCGCGCCGACGGTGCAATAGACGAGAATGGGTCGGTCCCTGGGCAACTCGCCGACCCGGCGCAGCAACTGGTCGATGGGGATGAGGTGAGCCCCCTCCAGGCGCACCTGGCGGTATTCGCCTGGCGTGCGGACATCGAGCAGGTAGACCCGGGAGTCCTTCCGCAGCAGGTCGACCGCCTCCGGGACCGACAGGTCGCGGGCAACGCCGGCAGCGGCGGCGGCGGGAGAAGCGAGACAGCCCAGGAGGAGCAGCACCAGCGACAGATACCGTATCCACATCAGCATTAATCCTCTCGTTGCAATCGGTTCTTTCCTGTCAATTATATGCATTTTGCGATATGGACACCACCCCAAAAACGCCACCCCAAAAACTTGTCTTTGCCCGCAAGACATGCCATTATACGCCCCGCGAATTGATCATCACCACCCCAAGGAGGGAAACCCGATGGATCGCAATCTGGCACTGGAACTGGTGAGAGTCACCGAGGCGGCCGCCCTCGCCTGCGGCCGCTGGGTCGGCAAGGGGGACAAGAATTCCGCCGACGAAGCCGCCACCAATGCGATGCGTCGCACCCTCGACTCGGTCGGCATCAGCGGTACCGTCGTCATCGGCGAGGGGGAGATGGATGAAGCCCCCATGCTCTACATCGGCGAGAAGGTCGGCAACGGAACGGCGCCCGAAGTCGACATCGCCGTCGATCCGCTGGAGGGCACCAGCATCTGCGCCAAGGGGATGAACGGCTCGATCACCACCATCGCCATGGCTCCGCGCGGCGGCTTCCTGCACGCTCCCGACATGTACATGGAGAAGATCGCTGTCGGACCCTCGGCCAAGGGTGTCATCGACATCAACGCCTTGCCCGGCGAGAATCTCAAGCGGATCGCCGAAGTCAAAGGCTGCTATGTGGAAGACCTGACCGTGGTCATCCTCGACCGTCCCCGTCACGAGAAGACGATCAACGAAATCCGTCGGGCCGGGGCGCGCATCCACCTGATCCCCGACGGCGATGTGGCCCCGGCCATCGCCGCGGCGGTCGAAGGCAGCGGCGTCGATATGCTGCTGGGCATCGGCGGCGCCCCCGAAGGGGTGCTGGCGGCGGCCGCCCTCAAGTGCATGGGGGGAGACATGCAGGGCCGCCTCGTCTTCATGAGCAACGACGAACGTACCCGCGCCAAAAACATGGGCATCGATGACTTCGACAAGGTCTACACGGCCGAGGAAATGGCCCGCGGGGACGTCTTTTTCGCCGCCACCGGGGTAACCAACGGCGAACTGCTGCAGGGGGTCCGTTATTTCGCCGGCGGAGCCGAGACGCACTCGATCGTCATGCGTTCGAAAAGCCGCACGGTTCGCTTCATCAAGACCAGCCACTATTTCGACTTCAAGCCGGTTTATTAAGAACTTTTCCGTGCCTGGGGCTCTGTTCTGTCGGGCCGGTTGCGGGGCGCGGGACCCATACCGCGGGCGCATTTAAATCTTGTCATCCCAATTGCGGCTTGTTAAGATTCCCGCTGCTTCACGCGTTCCAATCCATTCAAAGGGGAGAACCATGGCGATTATCACCATCTCGCGCGAAATGGGCAGCGGCGGCATTCCCATCGTCCACCGGGCGGCGGAAAAACTCGGCTACACCCTGGTGGACGGCGAAGCCATCGCCAAAGTTGCCGGCAACTACGGTCTTACACCTGAAGCCCTTGAAATAACAGACGAAAAACCTCCAGCGTTCGTCGAGAAACTTGACGAGCAAATGGCGGTCGACCTCCACCTGATCGAACTGATCATCCTGGAGTACGCCCTCAAAGGGAACGTCATCATTTACGGCCGTGGCGGTCAGGACCTGCTCAAGGACATCAACAGCGTACTGCGCGTGCGAATCATCGCACCCTTC
>DASPGW010000177.1 GCA_035620395.1 Desulfuromonadales bacterium
TGCAGATCCATGGCGGCTACGGCTTCGTCAGCGAGTACCCGGCCGAGCGCTTCTATCGCGACGAGCGCATCAACCGGATTTTCGAGGGGACCAACGAGATCAACCGTCTGCTCATCCCCGGCATGATCCTGCGCAAGTCGATGAAGGGTGAACTCCCCCTGCAGAAGGAGGCGCTGAAGGCCTTCGAGTCGCTGATGACCCCTTCCTTCGAGGAGATCGACGACAGCGTTCCTTTCGCCCGGGAAAAGGCTCTCCTGAAGAGCCTCAAGACCCTGTTTCTCATCCTCGCCGGCGCCAGTGTGCAGAAGTTCATGGACCGGCTGCAGAACGAGCAGGAGATACTGCTGGCCGCCGCCGACATGGCCATCCAGATCTTCGCCCTGGAGAGCGCGGTGCTGCGGGCCGAGAAAGTCTTCGCCGCCGCCAGCGAGCGGAAGAAGGAGCTGCTGGCCGCCGTCGTCAAGGTCTGCGCCTTCAACGCCACCGAGATCCTCTCGACGGCGGCGAAGAAGGGAGCCTTCTACATCGAGGAGGGGGACACGCTGACCATGATCCTGAGCGGCATCCGGCGCTTCGCCAAGTACGACGCCACCGGCATGCTCCAGGCCAAGCGGAAGCTGGCCGATGCGGCGATCGAGGCGGAGAAGTACGTTTTCTGACGGCAAGGGGCACGGCATGCCGTGCCCCTGCGTCGTCTGCAGGGTCTGCCAGTGGTCTCCTGCAGGACTCTCTCTGTGATCAGCGGTCCACCCAAATTTTCCGGAAGAAGCCCTGGAGCGTTATTGCCTGAGGTCACGGACAACAGAGGGAGAGCGCTCATGAATTTCGTCAGTCCAACACCGTCGATCGAATGCGGCTGCCGGGAGCATATCCTACGCATCACCATCAACCGCCCGGAGAAGATGAACGCGCTCACCGCGGCGATGTACGACGCCCTTGCCGGCGCCATCGTCTGGGCCGACGGCGACCCGGAAGTCCGCGTCATTCTGATCGCGGGGGCCGGCGGCTGCTTCACCAGCGGCAACGACCTGCACGACTTTGCCGCCTCGCCGCCGACCGGCGAAGAAAGCCCCGTCTTCCGTTTCCTGCTGGCCATCAGCGGTGCGCAGAAACCGATCCTCGCCGCCGTGCTCGGCCCGGCCGTGGGCGTCGGCACCACGATGCTGCTGCACTGCGACCTGGTCTGCGCCGGAGAGAGTGCGCGCTTCGAGCTGCCGTTCGTCAACCTGGGGCTCTGCCCCGAGGCGGCCGCCAGCCTGCTGCTGCCGCAGTTGGCGGGACACCAGCGGGCCGCCGAACTGCTCCTGCTGGGCGAACCCTTCGGCGCCGGGCGGGCCCGGGAGATCGGCCTGGTCAACACCGTTTTTCCCGACGGGGAATTGCTCCAGCAGGCCTTGGCCATGGCACGAAGGCTGGCGCAGAGGCCGCCGGCCTCGGTACGCCTGACCAAAGCCCTGCTCAAGAGGGGCGGTCAACGCGCTGTTGCCGAAACCATGGCCGAGGAAGGGCGGCATTTCCTGCAGCGGCTCGCCTCCCCGGAAGCGCAGGAAGCCTTGGCGGCCTTCTTCGAGAAACGCAAGCCGGATTTTTCCGGCTTCGCCTGAGGCGGTTGCGTATCGGGCGGCGGCAGCACACGGTCGGGTGGTGGTCCCTTCCGTGGCCAGGAGGGTTACGTCAGGTTCTTCTCTTTCAGAATGTCGGCGATTCTGCTCCGATAGCCGACGATGTCCTGTCGCAACGAGGAAAGTCTGGTAATCTTTTCGTCGATGTGATGGATGTGCCCGTCGAGGATCTGCAGAAGCCGCGGCATCATCTTGTCGGAATCCTTGTGGATCTTGTAGATGTCGGCCAGTTCCTGCATCTCCCTGAGAGAAAGACCGATTTCCTTCAATCGGAGAATGAACTTCAGACGGAGAATGTCCTCCTTGGCGTATACCCGGTTGCCGCCTTCGAGCCGCTGCGGCGGCGCCATGATCCCGAATTCTTCATAGTAGCGGATGGTGCGAGTGGTGATGCCGAGCATTTCTGCCACTTCGCCGATCTGCAGGAGTTCCTTCTTTTTGTTGGGCTGGTTTGCCATAGTATTACCTTTACGTAAATAAGTTTATTTAAAAGCTAATACCGGGTCTTTTCCGTGTCAACAAAAACAACAATGTTCGACGTGTTGACTGGCATTTAGACCCTGTTTGAACATCCTTCGGGGTGCGGCCAAACACTGTGTTATAAGAATTGACCTTAACGTAAAGTGTATGTATAAATGCCGTAAGCCACACCAGGGTGTATGATTAATAGTGTCTGGCCGGTAAATGACCACGCCGCTCCATCTGGCTGGCGGAAGTCAGGGGGAGGGGAGGCAGGACGAAGGAGAACCGGGAGGCTGAGGTGAAGACGATCGGAATCATCGGTGCGGGACAGATGGGGAGCGGGATCGCCCACATCGCCGCCCTCGCGGGGTTCGAAGCGCTGCTGTACGATGTGGCTGCGCCCCAGTTGGAAAAGGCGCACGCCGCCATCGGCCGGAACCTGCGGCGGCAGGCGGATAAAGGGGCGATCGAGTCCTCGGCGGTGGCGGCCGCCTCGGCCCGGCTCGGGACCACGAACAGCCTGGACGATATGGCCGGTTGCGATTTCGTCATCGAGGCGGTGCCGGAGAGCGAGGAGCTCAAGCTGGATATTTTCCGCAAGCTCGACCGTATCGTCTCGCCCGGCATGATACTGGCCAG
>DASPGW010000178.1 GCA_035620395.1 Desulfuromonadales bacterium
AGGGCCGCCAGAAAGCCGATGACCACCGAGGGGATGGCCGCCATGATCTCCACCGTCGGCTTGATCATCTGCCGCAGCCGGGGACTGCCGAACTGGCTCGTATAGATGGCGCCGAACAGGGCCAGCGGCACGGCGAGGAGCATGGCGTAGAAGGTCCCCTTGAGGGTCCCGAAGATGAGGGGGGTGAGGCTGAATTTCGGCTCGAAGTCGTCGCTGGCCGACGACGACTGCCAGACGTGCGCCGGCGCCGGATATCCCTCGTACCAGACCTTGCCGAAGAGGGTGCCGAGGCTCACCTCCGGGTGCGGATTGTCGACCGTCCAGAGGGTTGCCTGGCCGTCGGCGGCAACGGCGAAGACGCCGTTGCCGCGGGCGGAAAAAGCAAAATGGCGGAGGGCGCCCGCCCCCTCGAGAGCCAGCAGATGCCGCTCGCTGGTCATATGGTCGAGGTGCAGGGCGCCGCCCTGATCGAGGCTGAGCAGCGACTTGTCCCGCCGCGACGGAAGAATTGCCGTCACCGCACCGGCATGTGCCTTCAAGGTGTGGATGCGGTGCAGCCTCTTTTCACCTGAGTTCTCCTCGCCAACCACGGGAAACCAGGTCGAAAGCCCGCCCTGCGCGTCGCCGACCGCCAGGGAGATATCGCCGAAGACCAGCCCGAGGGCGGTCACGGGGCGGGGTTCGGCAAAGGCCGGCACCCGGTCGAGAAGCACAGGACTGCCCGCCTCTTCCAGATTCCAGCGCAGCAGAATGCCGCTGCCGGTGCCGACATAGAGGGCATGCCCCGTGTGGTCGAGGGTCAGGGCGGTGACCGTCTCGGCCGGAGCATCTTCCAGCACCTGTTCGTGGCGCTCTTCCGAGCGGTTGCCGAGGAAATCCTCAGTGATTTCCGTTTGCTCAACGAGCAGACGGTTGTCGGCGAGCAGACTCACCCGGGTCTGGCGCCCCTCAGCGTCGATGCGCGCCAGGGAGCGAACCGGATGCCCCGGCGCCGGCGGCGGGAAAAGGGCCAGCCGCTCGTGGTTGAAGACAACCTTGCGCCCCCCCTGTTCGTCGAACTGCGGCTGGAACCGGATCTGCTCGAGACTGAGCGAGCCGTCGCTCCAGAGCAGCTCATAGATGTGTCCGCCGTCATATTCGACCCCCCTCACCTGCGCTTCGGGGACCGGCGGCTCCAGGGTCAGCCGGTCGAACAGTTCTCCCCGGCGAGCTTCGAAAAAGGCGAAGCTGCCATCGCGGGAAATGGTGAACGCGCTCTCCAGATATTCGTCGAGGCCGACGGTCAGAACCTCTGCTGCCGGCACCTCCGGCGGCAGGGCAAAGCGGGAGAAGACCTCCGCCCGCGGTGCCTGGAAGAGCGGGACGGCAACCCGGACGATCAGCAGGAGAATGAAGATGACGCTGCCGATGACGGTCAGACCGCCGGCGCTGATCAGCCAGCGGGCCATACGGTCTCTTCGTTTGATTCGTTTCAGGAATTTGCTTTCCATGCTCTCCCGCATCCGGTGCTGACTGGACGCGACGAAGTCCTCCCCTTCGGACATGCCCGGAGGGGAGGACCCGTCATCGTTCTACTGTTTTCTGAATTTCGCTGCCAGGGTCTTCGGCCAACGGCCCGTTACTTGCTGGCGGCCAGCTGCTTTTCCGCCACCTTGGCGGGCAGCGGCAGGTAGCCGTCCTTGACCACAACTTCCTGTCCTTCTTTGGAGAGGACGTACTTGATGAATTCCTCGACCATTTTGGGCAGCGGCTTGTTCGGCTCCTTGGCGACGTAGAGATAGAGCATCCGGCCCAGGGGGTATTTATTGCTCAGCACGTTCTCGTAGGTCGCCTCGTAGACCGGGGCGCCATCCTTTTCACTCAGGGCGAGCGCCTTGACCCCGGAGGTCTTGTAGCCGATTCCCGAATAGCCGATGCCGGCCTTGTCCTCGGTCACCGCCAGCACCACCGAGGCGCTGCCGGGCTGTTCCTTGACGATGTCCTTGAAATCCCCCTTCTTCAGGGCGTGCTCCTTGTAGAAGCCGTAGGTCCCCGAGGCGGAGTTGCGGCCGTAGATACTGATGGGGCGACCGGCCAGTTCACCCTTGAGCCCGAGCTGACCCCAGGTGACGATATCCGCAGCGGCGCCGCGGTTGCGGTTCTTGGAGAAGATGGCGTCGACCTGCGTCAGGGAGAGGGACTCGAGGGGATTGTCCTTGTGGACGTAGACCGCCAGCGAGTCGAGGGCGACGCCGATTTCGGTCGGCTTGTAGCCGTACTTCTGCTCGAACTTCTCGATCTCTTCCTTCTTCATCGGACGCGACATGGGGCCGATCTGCGCGGTCCCCTCGATCAGCGCCGGCGGCGCCGTACTCGACCCTTTCCCCTCGATCTGGATGTTGACGCTGGGATAGAGCTTGCGGAACCCTTCGGCCCAGAAGGTCATCAGGTTGTTCAGCGTGTCCGAACCGATGCTGTTGAGGTTGCCGGAAACGCCCTGGGTCTTGGTGTAGCCCTTGAGGGCCGGGTCGACCTGGAGCTGTTCGGCCTGCGCGGGGCCGGGCACCGACACCGCCGCAAGCGCCACCATTGCCATCACGGTCAGAAAACTGCGGGTTTTGCCGATAATCTGCATTTCTAGTCTCCCTCTTTTATTTATTGGATCGTCTGGGGACTATTATCCGCAGCCATGTTAGGGTCAGGTTAGCCGCCGGTAAGAAGCCTGCAAAATCGGTGTGCGGCACCTTTTTGCCGACCGCCGGAGAGTGTATAGACGGGGAGTGTTAGGTTATTGTTAGCGGCGTAAACTTTTCTCTCTCCGCCTGTCAGGAGGCTATCGCAAAGGAGGGCGATTGCAAGAGTGGGCCGAAGAGCAAAGAGGCGTTCAGGAAACGGCCGGCAGGATGAGAGTGAAGGTGCTCCCCTTCCCGGGAGTACTGTGCACGACGACTTCCCCGCCGTGGCTCTGGACGATATGCTTGACGATCGCCAGCCCGAGACCCGTCCCCCCCTGTTTGCGACTGCGCGCCTTGTCGACCCGGTAGAAGCGCTCGAAAAGGCGTGGCAGATGCTCCGGAGAGATGCCGCAGCCCCAGTCCTGCACCTTGACCATCACCTTGTCGCCGAACTGGCCGGCATCGACCACGACCCGGCCGGCCGGGTCGCTGTACTTGATGGCATTGGTCAGCAGGTTGACGACCGCCTGCTCCAGCAGCGGGGCGTTGATCTGCGCTGCCAGCTCGCCCGAGCAGTGCAGCACGATCTGCAGCGATTTCTCCCGGGCACCTACCGAACAGGCCTGGACGGCAGCTTCCAGCACCGGCCGCAGCGCTCCCCGGGCAAGGGGAACCCCCCCCTTCTCCGCTTCCTGCTCGATGCGCGAGAGGTCGAGCAGATCGTCGATGATGGCATTGAGGCGGTCGGCCTGGCGGGTGATGATCTGCAGGAAACGGTGGGCATCGTCGGGGTCCGCCAGCGCCCCGTCGAGCAGGGTCTCGACAAACCCCTTGATGGCGGTGATCGGGGTTTTCAGTTCATGCGAGACGTTGGCGACGAAGTCGCGGCGCAGGGTCTCCAGCCGGCGCAGGCGGGTCACGTCGTTGAGGACGATGAGCGCACCGATCTCCTGCCCCTGGGCGCCGCGCAGCACCGTGCCGTGGGCCTGGAGAAACCGCTCCCCCTCCTCGGCGTCGCGCAGCACGATGTCCCCCTCCACCGGCTCGCGGTTGGCCAGCGCCCGGGCGACGAAGCGCTGCAGGTCGGCCTTGCGCACCACTTCCTGGATGCGGCGACCCTCGGCCTGCTCCGGCCGCACGCCGAGAAGCCGGCCGGCGGCCCGGTTGAGGCGCAGTATCCGCTCCTCGAGGTCGACCGCCAGTACCCCTTCCACCATGCTGGCCAGCACCGCCTCCTGCTCGTTGCGTTGCCGCAGCACGGTCCGAATGCGGTCGTCGAGATGCGCCGCCATCTGGTTCATGGTTTCGGCCAGCCCGCAGATCTCCTCGGAACCGCTGACTGCCAGACGCCGGTCCAGTTCGCCACGGGCAAAACGCTCCACCCCCTGCCGCATCTCCTCCAGGGGACGACTGATCCGCCGCGCAATGAGCAGGCTGAGCAGCGCCGCCGCCAGCACGGCAGCCAGGCCGCCCAGCGCCATCTTCAGGTAGAGCGCGCGCAGGGCATCATCAATGGCGGTGGCCGCCATGGAGGTGCGCACAACGCCTACGACCTTGCCGTCGACCAGAACCGGCACCGCCACGTACATCATCTCTTTCTGCGCCGTGAAACTGAAGCGGGTGGCCCGCCCCTCGCCGCCGGCAAGCGCCGTCCGGACCTCGGGGCGTTCGGCATGGTTTTCCATCATCGCGGGGTCTTCCAGGGTGTCGCCAAGGACCTCGCCGGATGGCAGCATCAGGGTGATGCGGGTGGCGGTCTGCCGGCCGAGCTCCTTGCAGAGCCGGTCGAGAAAGGGGCGATCGGCAGCGGTCAGACGGTCGGCCACCTGGTTCTCCACTAGCCGGGCGCGGGCGGAGAGGTTGACGGCCGTCTCCTCGATATAGAAATCGCGCAGGGAGCGGGAAAAGTGCCAGGTGAGCCCGAGCAGGACCACCAGCAGGATCGCCAGGCAGGAGGGGAAGAGCTGCCAGAGAAGGCGCCGGGGTCGCATGCTCAGTCCTTGAACCGGTAGCCGACGCCGCGGACCGTTTCGATGTATTTGCCGCTCTCGCCGAGCTTGCGCCGCAGGCCGACGATCTGCACGTCGACGGCGCGTTCGGTGACGGCGTAGCTTTCGCCGCGCACCGCGTCGACAATCTGGTTGCGGGTGAATACCCAGCCGGGGCGGTTGGCCAGCAGCAGAAGGACGCGGAACTCGGTGAAGGTCAGCTCTACCGGCTCGCCGTTCACCAGCACCTCGTTGCGGCCGGGGTGGATGGTCAGCTCGTGGATGCGCAGGACGCCGCTTTTGTCGGCCGGCGCCGCCTCGCGCTCCCGGCGCCGCAGCACCGTCCGCACCCGGGCGATGAGCACCCGCGGGCTGAAAGGCTTGGGGATGTAGTCGTCGGCCCCCAGTTCGAGTCCGGCGACAACGTCTGCCTCCTCACCCCTGGCGGTCAGCATGACGACGGGTACCTGGGCGGTGGCGGGCTTCATCTTCAGCGCCCGGCAGACCTCCAGACCGTCCATGCCGGGAAGCATCAGGTCGAGCAGGATCAGGTCGGGAGCTTCCATGCCGGCCTGCTGCAGTCCGTCCTCGCCGGAGGTCGCACAGGTCACCCGGTAGCCCTCCCGCAGCAGGTTGTACTGCACCAGGGCCAGGATGTCCTCCTCGTCCTCGATGATCAGAATGTGTTCCTTGGCCATAGATTCTTTCCTGAAGTCTTGGAGAAGCAGGGACATCAATATTCTATGTATGTTAGCGCAATATTAGGATATTTGAAAACTTGTCCGTAAACCCGCCGGTGGAAGAGGAAAACTTCGATGGGGGAGGGCGGCCGGAGGATGGCCCGGATGGCATGCGGGCGGGGGGATGGCCGGCTGCGGCTGCAGGCGGAGATGCAGGCGACTTCCGTCCCGGCTATCTCAGCGCAGGTTGCGGCCGCCGAACCCCTTGGCCTTGCGCTTTTTCAGTCGGGTGACGTCCTTGTTGCGTTTTTCGGCCAGCTCCACCAGCAGCTGGTGGCAGGTTCGCGACTCCTCGCCCGGCGCCGGCCGGCGCTGGACGTAGCTGCCGTCGGCCTGCATCTCCCAGGCGCTGCGGCGGTCATTCCACTGGAGGTCGAGAAAGGCCCGCAGATCCTGGCGCAGCAGCGGATCTTCCACCGGCACCACCACCTCGACCCGGTGTTCGAGGTTGCGCTGCATGGCATCGGCCGAGCCGATCAGGTACTCCTCCTTGCCGCCGTTGCGGAAGTAAAAGAGACGGGCGTGCTCCAGGAACCGTCCGACGATGGAAATCACCCGGATGTTTTCCGACAGGCCGACCAGCCCGGGACGCAGCCGGCAGCTGTCGCGAACGATGAGGTCGACCCGGACGCCGGCCATGGAGGCCTGGTAAAGGGCGCGGGTGATGTCGACATCCTCGAGGGCATTCATCTTGAACTGGATGTGGCCGGGCTGTTTTTCACCGTGCAGTTCGATTTCCCGCTGGATCTTCTCCATCAATGCCTTTTTCAGGATTTTCGGAGCCGGCAGCAGCTTGCGGTAATCGCGCTTGGGGCTGTAGCCGGTGGTCAGGTAATTGAACAGTTCGGTGGCATCGTTGCCGAGTTCATCGGCACAGGTCAGCAGTCCGAAATCGCTGTAGACCCTGGAGGTCAGGGCGTTGTAGTTGCCGGTGCCGAAATGCACGTAGCGGCGCAGCCCGCTGTAATCCTGACGGACCACCAGGATGACCTTGGCGTGGGTCTTGAGGCCGACCACCCCGTAGGTAACGTGGATGCCCGCTTCCTCCATGCGGCTCGCCAGGCGGATATTGGCCTCCTCGTCGAAGCGCGCCTTCAGCTCCACCACCACCGCCACCTGCTTGCCGTTCTGGGCGGCGCGGATCAGGGTGTCGACGATGCGGCTGCGGCTCGAGGTGCGGTAGAGGGTCATCTTGATGCCGCGGACCTTCGGGTCGACGGCCGCTTCCTGAAGAAAGCGCTCCACCGAGGTCGCGAAAGACTCGTAGGGGTGCTGCAGCAGGATCGAGCCGGCATCGCGGATGATGTGGAAAATGTTCCGTTCGCTCTGCAGGGCCGGGTGGTCGATGGGATGGTGGGGCGGGTCCTTGAGGTGCGGGTAGTCGAGGGAGGCGATTTCGAACAGGTCGCGTATCCCCATCATCCCCTCGGTCTCGAAAACGTCCTGCTCCTCGTTCAGGCCGAGTTCGGCGGCCAGGCGGCCGCGGCGCACCGGATCCATCCCCGGCTTGACCTCCAGGCGGACGATCGGCGCGAACTTGCGCTCCAGCAGGGCCGATTCGATCAGCGCCAGCAGGTCGTCGGCGTGTTCCTGGCTTCTTTCCGTGTTGGCGTTGCGGGTGACCCGGAACAGTTCGCAGCTGACCACCTCCATCCCCGGGAAGAGCATGTCCAGGTTGTTGGCCATCACCTCTTCCAGCAGCACGAAACTGTCCCGCTCGCCGACCCGCAGCAGGCGCGGTGCCCCGGCGCTGATCGGCACCTTGACCCGGGCCAGCGAGAGCTCCCGGTCCTCCGGGTAACGCAGGGTGACCAGCAGGTTGAGGGAGAGGTTGGAGATGAAGGGGAAGGGGTGCGCCGGATCGATCGATTGGGGGGTGACCAACGGAAAGATGTTCCGGAAATAATCGTCCCGGACCTGCTTGCGCTCTTTTGCGGAGAGATCGGCAAAATCGCGGATGGCGATCCCTTCCTTCTTCAGCAGCTCCTTGAGATGGTTGAGCAGGCGCTGCTTGTCCGCCTGGTGCTGCCGGATGATCGCATAGCACTGCTCGATCTGCTCCTGGGGGGTGCGGCCGTCGACGGTCCGTTCCAGAACCCTGGCCCCTTTCTGCTGCTTGAGGCCGCCGATCCGCTTCATGAAGAATTCGTCCAGATTCGATCCGGTGATGGCGGTGAACTTGACCCGTTCCAGCAGTGGGGTGCGCTCGTCGAGGGCCTCGTGGAGCACGCGCTGGTTGAAGGCCAGCCAGGTCAGTTCCCGGTTGAGATAGAGGTCGGGCGCGGAAAGATCCGGGGGCGACGGTACCGCTTCCTTTCGAACGGGCTTCGCGGTCATCTCTTTTGAATTCTTCGGCATAGAGGCATCGAGCTGCTGGGCTGTTTCTGCGGAGCCGGGGGTTTTGACCGATTCCGGCTGGTCAGTGTTATTGTATCCAATTTCGCCGCCTGTGCATGCGCCCACTGCTGTTCTCCCGGTTTTTCAATAAATAAGAAGAGATTTTTCTCCCCGGCACCATGAGGTAATGTGTGCTGCTTCGGTTAGTATTGTGTGAGGTATAGGCTGTGATGGGGCATTGCGAGGCGGATCGGGCGAAAACTAACCAAGATCTAACCTGGGACTGAAAACTTTCACAAATCGTAGTGGCGGTGATACAGGCGCTACGAATGAATCCCTGCGCAATAATGGGGACACCTATCTGCGGACACTTGCCAAAAGGAGAGGACCATGGAGAAAGAAGTTCAAAAGGAGCTGCAGCAGATCAAAGGGGTTGGCGCGGTTCTGGCGCAGCGTCTGGTCGAGGCGGGTTTCGACAGCTTTTCCCGGGTGGTCGAGGCGGGGGAGGAAGGCTTGAAGAAAATCCGCGGCATCAATCCGCGGGCGATCCCCGCCATTCTCGAACAGGCAAGGGGGCTGGCAGGCGAAGTTGCGGCAGGCCCGGATGAGCGGCTTCGCGTTCTGCAGGAAACCACGGAACGGCTGGAGAAGCAGGTCCAGGAGCTGACGGCAGCCATCCGGGAGCGGCAGGCGGGAAAGCTCTCCGGAAAGAAGGAAGAGCGGTTTGAGAAAGAGGTAAGCAAGCTGCTGAAAGGGCTCGACAGGGTGAAAAAGCAGCAGGGGATCCGCGTCAAGCGGGCAAGGAAAAGTCTAGCCAAAACCGGCAAGAGACTTGCCGGTCTGACGGAAGACGGCATCAAGGGGTTGACCCGGGGCCTCAAAAAAGCACGCAAGTCCCTCAAGCGGGTCTTTGCCTGAGAGCGGGTCCGGAAGGTGCTCCAAACGACCTCTCCTTTTCAGGCAGCGGGCTGAGCGTGTCTGGTAAGGATCGATTCAGATACTTCATTCCAAGGCCCTCGCTCAGGACAGGATAAATGGTCTGGCAACCTGCCCGCAAACCTATGAATCTCCTGGTTCTCGGGGCTTCCGGCGGCTGCGGCCAGTGGCTCGTCCGGCTCGCCCGGGAACGCGGCCACCACGTGCGGGCGCTGGTGCGGCCGGCGACCCCGTTCAACCCGCCGGCCGGGATCGAGGTGATCCGCGACGAAGTGCTCGAAGAGGGGGTCCTAGATCGGGCGCTGGAGGGGTGCGAGGCGGTGCTCTCCGCCCTCGGCATCCAGCGGAAAACGCCATGGAACCCCTGGTCTGCCCTCGCCTCGCCGCCGGACCTTGCCACCCAGGCCGCCAGGCTGCTGGCGGAGGCCATGCCCGGACACGAGGTGCGCCGGGTCGTGGCGATCAGTGCGGGTGGCGTGGGCGAAAGCGTTCGAGGCCTGCATCCGCTCCTCCGCTGGCTGATCGCCAACAGCAACGTCGCGGCCTCTTATCGGGATCTCGCAGGGATGGAGGCGGTCTTCGCCGACAGCGGACTCGATTGGCTGGCGGTTCGCCCCACGACGCTCAGGGCCGGGCCCCCGACCGGCTCAGTTCAGGTCGTCCAGCATTTCGGCCTGCTCAGCCGCATCTCGCGAGGCGACGTGGCGGCCTGGATGCTCGCCGCCGCGGAGCGCCCGGAGCCGTTCACCGAGCGCACCCCCATGCTTGGAACGGCCGTTCGCCGGCGTCGGTGAAGCGCCTGGTCCGCGAAGCTGCCCTGGCCCCCCTAAGGGTTCTCCCGCTGCTTGACAATTCATCCCTCGGACGGCGGCAAAGGCAGGATGTCTGCATCGTCCTTGAGCTTCACGCCCGATAGACGGTACCGGCGGGCCCGGGTCAGCAGATGCAGGAGTTTCTGCGCCGCCTCTTCGTATCCCAACCCTTCCGGACGGATGTTGGAGATGCAGTTGCGCTCCGCGTCGGTGCGACCCGGGC
>DASPGW010000179.1 GCA_035620395.1 Desulfuromonadales bacterium
GCCGTTAATCCCATGTACGGGACCGCCCGGGGTTATCTCGATGTGATGCTACGGGAGGCGGGCGTCAAGGTCCAGACCATCAACGACCATCGTGACCCTTATTTCGGCGGCCTGCCCCCCGAACCGTCGAAGAGCCACATCGGCGACTTCATCGGCATGGTCCAGCGGGACCCGGAAATTCGCCTGGGGCTCGCCACTGACGGCGATGCCGACCGCTACGGCATCGTCGACTGTGACGGTACCTTCATCGAGCCCAATTATATCCTCGCACTGCTGGTCGATTACCTGGTGCGGGTCAAGGGGAAGAGCGGCGCCGTCGCCCGTTCGGTCGCCACTTCCCACTTTGTCGATGCCGTGGCTGCTTACCATGGTCTCGAAGTGCTGGAGACGCCGGTCGGCTTCAAGTTCATCGGCGACTACATCAGCCAGGATCGCATCCTCATCGGTGGCGAGGAGAGTGCAGGGCTCACCGTACGTGGCCACGTACCGGACAAGGACGGCATCCTCGCTTGTCTGCTGGTGGCTGAAATGGCGGCGGCCGAGAAGAAGCCGCTGACCGTGCTGCTGGCCGAGCTTTACCGCCGGGTCGGCGAGTTTCACACCCGGCGCGAGAATATCCGCCTCTCCCCCGAACTCGAAGATGCCTATGCCGGCAAACTTGCTGCGCCGCCGACTGAACTGGCGGGGAAGAAGATCGACAAGGTGGTCACCGTCGATGGCGCCAAGTTCATCTTCCGCGACGGCACCTGGGTGCTCTTCCGCAAGTCCGGCACCGAACCGGTGGTGCGGGTCTATGCCGAGGGGCGCAGCGCCGAGGAGCTTGAACAGCTGTTCAAGGCGGCCGACGCCTTTATCCGGGGGTAGCCGGAAACGAAAAGGGGTTCGTCAAGAGCCCCCTTTCGTTTCCTTATCTCCTTCAGCTACGCCCCCAGTACCTCCTTCAGCATCTCCGCCAAATCCAGCAGGGCCCGTTCGCCGTCGCCGACGAAGGTCGAACCGTGCATGGCGGCCAGCCGCTGCGGCTTGAGGGCGGCCAAGGTTCTCAGGGTGGCATCAGTCAGCGGCGTGTAGGGAACCGAGTGCGCCAGAGGTCCTGCCTCGAAGTCGAGCAGCGTCTGCCGCACCCGGCAGATGACGCTCTCATGGGTTAGCGGTTCGACGTGGCCGTTTTGCAGGAAGAGGTCGGAGCAGAGCAGCGAACCTCCGGTCTCTTCGAAAAGCAGACTGGCGTCCCAGCCGTGCGGGACATGCGGGGTGGGGAGAAAACGGAAGCGATACCTTCCGGTCTGCAGGATTTCATTCTTTGCCAGGATGTGCGCCTTGCGGTCGGCCCAGTCGTCGATATTGATCATCCCTCCGACCTGCCCGCAAACCGGGACGGCCTGCGGCGCCGTGGCCAGCCATTCGTTGAGCGAGCCGCATTCGTCGGCCTCGAAATGGCTGAAGCCGATCCAGCGCAGCGTAATCGGGTCGATGAGGCGCGCTACCGCATCGCGCACCATCGGAAACATCCGCCGCAACCCCGTGTGATAGAGAAGCGGCTGCGCATCGCGGACGAGGAACTGATTGAACTGCAGGTTCGCCTGCGGCACATAGAGAGAGATGCGGAACAGGTCGGGTGCGATCTCGTCGATTTTGACGGACATGAAACCTCCAGGCAAGATGCCGAATTCATCCGTCCCTTTGTATCGCGGAATGGATGATTGTTCAAGGGACCATCGGAAAAAACAAAAGAGCGCGGAGATGAACTCCGCGCTCTTTTATATGTAAAACAGAAAGTTAAGATGATTAGCCGAGAATCTGCTTGAGGTCTCCCTCGGCCGTCCCGATGGGGCCGATGTTGAAGTTCTCGACCAGGAAATTGAGCACGTTCGGGGTGATGAAGGCCGGCAGCGACGGGCCGATCTTGATGTTCTTGATCCCCAGGTGGAGCAGGGTGAGCAGGATCGCCACCGCCTTCTGCTCGTACCAGGAGAGGATCAGGGAGAGCGGCAGATCGTTCACTTCACATTCGAAGGCGTTCGCCAGGGCGACGGCAATCTGAATGGCGCTGTAGGCGTCGTTACACTGACCGACGTCGAGCAGGCGCGGGATGCCGCCGATGTCGCCGAGGTCGAGCTTGTTGAAGCGGTACTTGCCGCAGGCGAGGGTCAAAATGACCGTGTCTTTCGGTGCCTGCTCGACGAACTCGGTGTAGTAGTTGCGCCCCGATTTGGCGCCGTCGCAGCCGCCGACCAGGAAGAAGTGACGGATAGCGCCGGCCTTGACCGCATCAATCACCTTGTCGGCGACGCCAAGGACGGCGTTGTGGCCGAAGCCGGTGAGAATTTCCTGACCGGGGTTCTCATCAAAGCCTTTACCTTCCAGGGCTTTGTTGATGACAGCGGAAAAATCCCAGCCGTCAACGTGTTTGACGTCCGGCCACTGCACCAAACCCCAGGTGAAGAGGCGATCTTTGTAGCTGTCGGCCGGCTTCTGGATGCAGTTGGTGTTGAAGATGATGGCGCCGGGAAAGTTGACGAACTCCTTGGCCTGATCCTGCCAGGCGCCGCCGAAATTGCCGGCCAGGTGAGCGTACTTTTTCAGACCGGGATAGCCGTGGGCAGGGAGCATCTCGCCGTGGGTGTAGATATTGATCCCTTTGCCCTCGGTCTGCTTGAGCAGCTCTTCGAGCATGCGCAGATCGTGGCCGGTGACGAGGATGGCCTTGCCCGCCTTGGTACCGAGTTGGACCGGGGTGGGCACAGGGTGACCGTAGCGGTCGGTGTGCGCCTTGTTGAGCAGCTCCATGGTGACCAGGTTGATGCGGCCGCACTCCATGGCGAGGCCGACGAAATCCATCAGACCGAGGCTCGGGTCGAGAGTGGCAGCAAGCGCCTTGTGAGTGAAGGCATAGATTTCGTCGTTCTCGGAGCCGAGGGTGAGGGCATGGTCGGCATAGGCGGCGTACCCCTTGATGCCGTAGATGATGATCTCCTGCACGCTCTTGACGTCGGCGTCGATGCTGTCGCTCTTGAGCCCGTGCGCTTCACCCTGCTGGATCAGACCGGCAAGGTCGGCGGCCGGCTGCCACTGGGCGGCGGCGGGGATGGTGCCACTGACCGGGCCGGCAAGGACTTTGGCCTTATCCTTGATCGCGGCGCCCTTGCGGATGATCTGTTCGATGGCGGCGGCGTCGAAGTCGACGTTGGTGACGGTGGTGAAGAGTCCCTCGATCATGAAGCGGTCGATCCCGGAATCCTTCTTTCCCGCTTTGCGTGCCTCATTGGCCCAGAAAGCGATGCCTTTCAGGCCGTAGACGAGCAGGTCCTGCAAGGCGGCGACATCCGGCTGCTTGCCGCAGACGCCGATTTTGGTGCAGCCTGTTCCTTGGGCGGCCTGTTCACACTGGTAACAAAACATGTTCTTCTCCTTGTTGGTGGTGTGGGGTTTGTTCTTGGACATTCCCAGAAATTCCCAAATGTTTTTCATCGATGCTCCTGTCAAGGGGGCCCTTCGATGGAACCCCGGGTTGGTTTCGCGGCCAGGTAAGGTATAATTTTTTTGATTGTTGACCCTGCAGCGTGACCCCACAATACTGGTTCAGCCTGATCGCGACCTTGACCTCGGTCAAAAGAACGAAAATGTCGAAAGTTTTCAGGAGTGCTGATGTCTCTTCCCCGGCGCCGCTACTGGTTGATGAAATCGGAACCGGCATGCTTCTCCCTCGCCGACCTTGCCGCCAGCCCGAACGGCGTCAGCCACTGGGACGGCGTCCGCAATTACCAGGCCCGCAATCTCCTGCGGGATGAGATCACGGATGGCGATGGCGTTCTCTTCTACCACAGCAGCATCGCGGAGCCGGCCATTGTCGGTATCGCCCGGGTGGTCAGCAAGGGATATCCGGACTACACTGCCCTCGATCCGCGGTCCGACCATTTCGACCCGCGGGCCAGCGACGAAAATCCCATCTGGTATATGGTCGACGTGCAGTATCTCGCCACCCTGTCGCAGCCGCTGACGCGGGAAGATCTGGGCCGGCATCCAGTGCTGGCGCAGATGGAAGTGCTCAAAAAAGGGAACCGCCTTTCGGTGCAACCGGTGACCGAGGAACAGTGGCAAACGATCCTGCAATTGGCGGCAATAGCCGACCCGCTGGCGGATACGCCGCCGGGAGGAAGGAAACAATGAAGAAATTTTTTCGAGTGCTGAGGATCATTTCCGCCATTCTGGTGCTGCTTGTGGTGGTGTTGACCGTTGCCGCCAGGATTCTGATCACCCCCGAAAGGATACGGGCAGCCGTCCTGCCCGTGGCCAGGGAAGCCCTGCACCGTGAGGTTGAGCTTGGCGAGATCAGCATCAGCCTCTTTCGCGGCATTACCCTGCACGATCTGAACGTTCGGGAAACCGACGGCAAGGAATCGTTCATCTCTGCCGACCGGGTGCTCCTGCGCTATCAGTTCTGGCCGCTGCTCTTCAAACGGGTCGTGATCGATGAAGTCCGCCTTGACGCGCCCCGCATTCGGATCGAGCGTCTGGTCGACGGCAGTTTCAGTTTCAGCGATCTGCTGCCCGCGGATGCGGCGACTCCTGCGGCTGGGATTCCTGTGGCGCCGCCTGCGCCGTCCGAAGCATCGCCGATCGATCTGCTCGTCGCCGAGGTGGCGATCAGGGACGGGCTCGTCGTTTTCCTCGACAGGGTCGTCAACCCCACCGCCCCCCTCGAATACAAGCTCGCCGATCTCAACCTCACCGCCAGCGACATCTCGATGCAGAAGGATTTCCCTGTCTCTCTGCAGGCCGGAATCAATGGCTCTCCTTTGGAGATCACCGGCAGGGTCAATGCTGCCAGCCGCAGCGGGCAGGCCAGCGTGCGTCTCGACGACCTGGACGTGACGGTTTTTTCTCCCTATTTCGCCGCGCAGCTGCCGGGCAAACTCGGTTCACTCAAACTAAAACTTGATCTGACGGCCGACGGCAATGCCGAGGGGGTTGCATCCAGCGGCCGCATCGAAATGAAACAGATCGACCTGGTTCTCGACGCGCTGAAAGATGCCCCGCTGCGCGGCGCCAGTGCCTCACTCGATTACCGGCTCAAAGTTGATCTGGTTCAGAAGCGGCTGGCCATCGATGAGGCGAAGGCGGCTTTCAACGGCATACCGCTGCTGATCACTGGTACCATCGAGAATTACGCGGTGGCGCCGGCCATCGATCTGAAGGCCACCATCGCCGACCTCGACCTGCGCCAGGCGATAGCCGCGATTCCGGCTGCGCTGGTGCAGGATGTGAAGGGTATGGACCCAGCCGGCACGGTCAATCTCACCGCGCATCTGGCCGGACCGGTGGACAAGGGGGTCGGACTGCTGCGCGAGGCAGAGATCCGCCTCAATGGCATCCAGGCCAATGTTGGCGGCCTGCGCCCGGCCCTCAGCGGTCAGCTAAGTGTGCGGGGCGACACTCTTGACTCCCGCGACCTGAGTGTGGTTGCGGGGGATAACCGGGCAGCAATCGAGCTCAAGGCAAGCAATCTCTTTGGCCGGCCGATCACCGTCAGTAGCCGGATCACCTCGGAGCGGTTCAATCTCGAACCGTTGCTGCAGGAGACGGCGACTCCGGTCGGGACGGCGTCGACGCTGCAACCGAAGGTTCCTGCAGCGACGCCGGTTGAACTCGGACCCTTCGATCTGCCGCTGCGGGCCGACGGCAGTCTCCAGATCGGGCAGGCATTTTACAAGGGGGTGGCGGTCGACAATTTCGACCTGCACTATCTTCTCGAGAAGAATGTATTGACTGTCGACCGGTTGAGTGGAAAGGTGGCCGGCGGCAGTTTCAACCAGACGGTCCGGATCGACCTGACAAAGAAAGGTCTGGATTATTCAACCCGGCTTGCTCTCAAGGACGTGCAGGCCGAGCCGCTGGTCAATGCCTTTGTCCCGAAGGCAGCCGGCACCGTTTTCGGGGAACTGAGTCTGAATGCCGATTTTAACGGCCGCGGCACACTGCCGGAGACGCTGAAGCGCAACCTTTCCGGCAACGGCGGCTTTCAGATTGAGGACGGCAAGCTGACCGGTGCCGGCCTGGTAAAGGGTCTCGCCGATTTCGTCAATCTCGAGGAGTTGCGGACGCTCAGCTTTCGGCGGGCGAAGGGTAGCTTTACCGTAACCAATGGCAAGGTGAGTCTGAACAGCGATTTTTCCGGCAGCGATGTGCGTTTCGCACCATTGGGGACGGTCGGTCTGGATGGCGACCTCGATATCGCTCTCGACCTGCGTCTCTCACCGGCACTGACGGGCAAGTTGGACCGGCGCGGCAATGTCGCCCAGTTCTTTACCGATGCCGAGGGGTGGGGACAGCTTCCGCTCAAGGCAAAGGGTACGATTGGCGCCCCCCGGTTTGCTCTGGACAGTTCCGCCGTCAAGGGCAAGGTCAAGGAGAAGGCCCGCGAGGAGATCGAAAAAAAGCTGCAGGAAAAGGTTCTCGACAAACTGGCGCCGAAGGAAGGGGAGGAGGGTTCCCGGGAGCCGGCCAAACAGATGCTCGAAGAAGGCCTGAAGAAACTCCTCGGGCGTTGACATGCGGTTTCTCTTTGTGCTACAGGTGGCAAAAAAACAAGGGAGTTGAGTGGTATGACAGGTTTGGAGGATTTCAGCGGGTTCGAAGTGATCCGGGCGGCCATGGAAGTTGAAAAGAATGGCCACCGTTTTTATGCCGCCATGGTACAGAAAGCCAAGAGTCAGCTGGCCAGGGAGATTTTCACCTGGCTTGCCCAGGATGAAGTGCAGCACCTGAAGACCCTCGAACAGCTTGTCCCCAAATACGAGGAAGGGTCCTTCTGGGAAGAGGAAGAGCAGTTTCTGCCCTATCTGCGCCGTTTTTCCGACAGCGAGATATTCCCCTCTCCCGAGCGTCTTGAGGCAGTTCTGCAGAAGGAGGACTCCGACCTCGAAGCATTCGACCTGGCCATCGAGGCCGAAGAGAAGTTTGCCGAGTATTTTCACGTTGCGGCGAAGAATGCCCGGTCTGCCGAAGGGAAAGACGCCTTTACCTGGCTCGCCGGCGAAGAAGACCGGCACGCGGCAGTTCTAAAAGAACGACGCAGCAAGCTTTTGGCGGTCGCAGCGGGATAGCGTCGCTATTACATGGGAGGAAAAGGGGCGCCTGCAGAGGCGCCTTTTTTTGTGGACAACGATAGCGGCAGGCCGGCACCCGTCGACTTGACAGCCAATAGGCACCGGTTAAAGTTGAGGTGCTGATTTTCAAAGGAACACCGGGAAAACGGCTCTGCGAACCAAAGTCGTAACAGGAGGCATGGATGAACGTGTTTGATTTTGCCATCAAGATGGAGCTCGACGGCAAGGCATTTTACGAGAAAATGGCCAAAGGGACGAACTTAGCTGGCCTGCAGGCAATTTTCTCACAACTTGCTGCCGATGAGCAGAAGCACTACGAAATTTTCCTGGCCCTGAAAAGCCAGACCCAGGCGACGGCCATGGAGGACACGACGGTTCTCGAGCAGGCAAGGAATGTTTTCGAAGTGCTTCTGGAACAGAAGGAGACCCTCGGTCCCATCCAGGGGGACCTGGAAGGATACCGCTACGCCATGAAGGTCGAGGCGGACAGCTTCCGACTCTACGAGGACGCCGCGCAAAAAGAAAGGAACCCGGATGTGAAGAACCTCCTGCTGCGCATTGCCGGCGAGGAGCGCAAGCACTTCTCCATCCTGCAGAACATCCTCGACTTCGTCAACGCCCCAAATCAGTATCTTGCCTGGGGCGAGTTCAGCAACATCGACGAATTCCGCCAGTTCGGTCGCGACGTTGATTGATAGGACATGAGCCGGTCATTCCAGGGGCCGAATCATGATCCTGATCGACGGAGCTGCGGGAGAGGGTGGGGGGCAGGTTTTGCGCAGTGCCCTGACCCTCTCTCTGCTGACCGGCACACCCTTCAAGATTGTGCACATCCGGGCTCGCCGCCATAAGCCTGGCCTGATGGCTCAACACCTGCAGGCCGTCGCGGCAGCCGCGGCAGTGGGAAGCGCTCGCGTCGAAGGGGCGCATCCGGGTTCCACAACCCTCGTTTTTGTACCGACCACCATACGGCCTGGCCATTACCGTTTCGAGATCGGCACGGCCGGCTCAACCTCCCTGGTGCTGCAGACCGTCCTTCTCCCTCTGGTTTTTGCCCGCGGTCCTTCAACCATCGAAATCACCGGCGGCACGCATGTCGCCTGGAGTCCCTGCTTTCATTATCTTGACCTGCATTGGCTGCCGTATCTGCGCGAGATGGGGTTGGCCGTTGAACTGGCGCTGGTCCGGGCCGGCTTCTACCCGCGCGGTGGCGGCCAGGTCACAGCCCGCATCCGGCCCGCCGAAATTCTGCGGGGCCTGTCACTGGTCGAACGCGGCCGACTCAGGAGGATTTTTTGCCTCTCGGCCGTCGGCAATCTGGAGCAGAGCGTGGCGGAGCGGCAGAGCTGTGCGGCACTTCCACGGCTGGCAGGCCTGACGGCGCAAGTCGAGTCCCGAAATATCTCCCTGCCCTCGGTCGGAAAGGGGACGGTATGTCTCATACTGGCCGAATTCGAGCGAACAAGGTGCTGTTACTATGCCTTGGGGGAGCGGGGAAAACCGGCGGAACGAGTCGCTGAGGAAGCAGTGGATGCTTTTCTTGCCTTTCTGGATACCGACGGGGCGATTGACGAATTCCTTGCCGACCAGCTACTTCTCCCCCTGGCCCTCGCCCAGGGCGCCTCAGAGTTGCGCACGGCCAGGGTGAGCCAGCATCTGCTCACCAACGCCGAAGTCATTCGCCGGTTTCTTTCGGCCAGGATTGAAATCATCGGCAGTCCCGGCAAGGCAGGCCTGGTTCGCGTCCAGGGAAATCCGGCTGCCGTAGCAGCAGGCTCATAGCTCCTGGCTCATGGTTCTTGCTGCGAGCCACGAACGATGAGCCAAGAGCTATCGCTTCAGCGGATGTAAGCCTCAGTTACGTAGCGCCGCATCATCACATGGGTATTGAAGTAATAGGCGTTCTTGCCGATGGCGCTCTTCATGATCCGGATCCATTCCGGGCGGTTGTCGTAGTAGGTGGGGATGATCACCTTCTCCAGCTTGTCGTAGAGATCGGCGGCGTCGGCTACCGAATGATTTTCACTGGTCGAAGTCTCGGTCGGAGGTGGTCCGATCGACCAGCCGGTCACTCCCTCGATATGCCCTTCGATCCACCAACCATCGAGTACGCTGAAGTTCGGCACGCCGTTGAGGGCCGCTTTCATGCCGCTGGTGCCGGAGGCTTCGAGGGGCCGCAGCGGATTGTTCAGCCAGAGATCGACACCCGGGATCAGACGGTAGGCGACATCCAGATTATAGTTTTTCAAATAGACGATTCTGACCCTGTCGCGCAGCTGCCTCGACTGCTGCACGATCCGCTGGATGACAATTTTCCCCGCCTCGTCCCGAGGATGGGCCTTGCCGCCGAAAACCAGCTGAATCTTTCCCTTGCCGATGTGCAGCAGCCGCTCGATGTCGGAGAGGATCAGGTCGCCTCGCTTGTAAGCCGCCGCGCGCCGGGCAAAGCCGATGGTCAGTATGTCATGGTCGAACTGCTCGCCGGTGGTTTCCTCGATGTACTGAAAAAGATAGGCCTTGGCCCCGCAGTGAGCATCCCAGATTTCCTCGTCAGGAATAATGTCGACGCGCACCAGCAACTCGGGTTCGTTGGCCCAGCCTGGCAAATAGCGATCGTAGAGAGTGACGAAAAAAGCGGAAGCCCAGGTGAAGGGATGAATGCCGTTGGTGATGGCATGTATCTCGAAACCGGGGAAAAGGTTCTTGGAGATCTCGCCGTGTTTTTTTGCGACTCCGTTCACGTAGCGTGAGAGTTGGAGAGCCAGCATGGTCATGTTCAGTTCCTCTTTCCCCCCCAACTCGCGCAGCAGGCTGATCGGCACTACTTCGCCCATGATCCCTTCGACCATGTCGTAAGAAAAGTGGTCATGCCCCGCTTTGACCGGGGTGTGGGTAGTAAAGACACAATGCTCCATGACCTGGGCGGTGTTCCAGGAAGCGCGCTCGTCCCAGGTATCCTCCAGTGGCCGACGGAAACGATTGAGCAGTTCAAGAGTCAGCAGGCTCGCGTGCCCTTCGTTCATGTGATATTTGCGGATGGTGAAGCCGAGAGCCTCGAGAATTCGGGCACCGCCCAGGCCGAGCACGATTTCCTGTTTCAATCGGCAGGCATGGTCGCCCCCGTAGAGATGATCGGTAATGCGGCGGTCTTCAACGGCGTTGCCGGCGATATCGACGTCGAGAAAGAGAACCGGCACTTCACCGCCGGTGGGGCTTTTTACCGGGTAAAGCCAGGACTGCACCATGACATCCCGATTTTCGATGGTGACCAGGGTCTTGACCGGCAGCAGCTCCATATACGCGTCCGGATGCCATTCGACCGGAAATTCCAGTTGCCATCCGTCGGGGTCGAGGTCCTGGCGGAAATATCCTTTGCGACTGGCCAGAGTGACGCCAACCATCGGCAGCTTGAGGTCGGCTGCACTCTTGATGGTATCTCCGGCCAGGACGCCGAGTCCGCCGCTGTAGGTCGGGATATCGTTCGACAGGCCGATTTCCATGGAAAAGTAGGCAATTTTCGGTTCGCGGAGGTATCGCTTCCAGTCGATCTTCATAACTTCCCTTGCTTGAACGGGATGCGTGGTGGATCAAGACAGGCGGTGTGTTTATGCGCCGGATATTGTTAATGCAAAGGCGCCTCTTCGACTCCCTGCAACAGGTAATCCGCTTCGGCCGTGGTGATGTTGCCCGGGTCTATGCGGCCGGGGACTTCCGGCAGCAGGACCCGCATTTCAACCTCCCGGCGACGTCGTATCTGTTCCGGGATGCCATGCTTCCACGCATGGCCGCTGCCGGCCAGCACGACGATGATGGCATCGGGATGCCGGTCCAGATAGTCGAGCAGGGTTTGCGCCATGACGTTGTCCCAGAGCAGCTGCGCTTCGCAGAAATGGAGGAATTGGGTGCCATTTTGGGCATGCCCGCCGAGGGAGCGGCGGATGAACTCCTGGTAGCGGTCATCGACGTCGCAGCGCACCATCGGTAGTTCCCCCATCTGATGTGGAGAGAGGGAGGAGAAACCGTTGCGGGCCACCTGCTGGGTGATCTCCCTGGAAAGGTTGAGCCCCAGCAGGGGGACCTTCTCTTGCCGAGCGTACTGAAAGATATCCCGATAGACCGGCCACATGGCCCAGTTCTGCCGGTAGACCTTGAGGAAATTCTCCTCGCTCATCTTCCCCGACACCCACAGGTCGAGAGCCCCCTGATTTTCCCGGCGAATCATTTCCAGGCCTACGACCACCGGCGCTCCCGCCTCTTTCAGGGCGCGAATCACCTGAAGCTGCGCCCGGTGATGCCCTTCGTTGTCATGCATCTCGCCCATGAAGACCAGACGCACACCCCTGAGCTCCTCGATCAACTCAAAGAAATCGACATAGGTACCGTCGGCCACACGCAGCGTATGCGCCTGGCCGGGAGCCGCTGTCAGAATGACGGCTATGGCAAGCAGCAGACCCAGGAAGGATTTCACGGTAGTTCTCGACATCGTTCAATCTCCTGCAAGGAAGTTCTCGCCAGTTCATGTGCACCATTATAGCCTAAAAATGCCTGGTCAGGACTGAACTGCCCCGGTGCTGGCGGGAGTATAATACAAGTAAGCAGATATATGGAGGAAGGTTGGATTATTTGCATTCCTCATGGCGCGTTATTCAAATAGTTCCGGATTCGACAGAAGGAGCAAGCCATGAAACGCAGAGAATTCATCAAGTATGGTGCCTACGGAGTGACGGTCGTGGCCTTCGGGTCGATGGTCACTATTCCGCAGTTCATAAAGGTTGGGGCCGCACGACTTCCCAACGGTGGTACCCTGAAGCTCTCCATGAAGGAAGTCCTGTTCGAGATGGTGGACAAAAGGCCCGTCTATCACTGGGCTTTTGCCGACGCCATGCACGGCCCGCGCATCCCGGGCGTCATGCTCATGGCCCGGGAAGGGGAGATGATCAATATCGCCTTGACCAACGAAATGGATGAGGCGCACGCCTTTGCCATCCCCGGCGTGGTGGACAGCGGGCCGCTTGCCGCCGGGGAAAGCCGGACGTTGACCTTCGCTGCACCCCGAGGGGGAACGTACCTCTACTTCGATCCACTGAACGCCCCGGTCAACAGGGTCATGGGGCTCTACGGTGCCATGATCGTGCTGCCGGCGGCGGGAAACACCCCTTACAGCGACCCGACACCCCTGGTGCAGGGGCTGTTCGACGCTTTGGGCGACCAGGGGACGATGCCCGAGTTCTTTCCTGGTGATGCCTGGGATCCTGCGAGAAACTGGGTCTGGCTCTTCGCTGCGGTCGACCATAAGAAAAATGAGATGGTGAGGAATCTCCCGGCGGGTCAGGCCATCGACCCGGAGGTCTTCCTCGACGGCTACCTGCCGCAATACTTCCTGCTCACCGGCAAGAGCGGCTTCTTCTCCTCCCACGATCCGGAGATCTTCCCGCACGGCAACATCGGGCAGCCGGCCATCATCCGCACTCTGAACGCCGGCCTGGCCACCCACTCGCCGCACATCCACGGCACCCACCTGGCCCAGATCGCCGTGGACGGGGTGGTCGCCGAGAATCCCTTCTCCCTCGACACCTGGTCGCTGCCGCCGTTGGGACGGGTCGACCTGTTCCATCCCTTCGTCGCGCCCCTCGATGCCTTCCCGTGGCCGCCGAGCAACATCCTCGAGTTTCCGATGCCCTTCACCATGCACTGTCACACCGAGATGTCGCAGACCGCCGCCGGCGGCAACTACCCGCAAGGGGCAGTGACCGACTGGGAAATCCGCAGCCCGCAGGTGGGCGGTCCCGAAGCCTCGGAAGAAGAGTTTCCCTCCTTCCGGGGGATGGATCCGGCCATGTTCAAACGGACCAGTACTGCGGGGAGAGGATCTGCTGGCCACGTGGCCAAAGAGAGCGGGCATGGGTCTCACTGAATTGAGCGTTGTCACGGCTCAGGACTGGAGGTTGAACCATGGCTGATACTAACCTGCGAAACGACAAGGAACTTCCGGTGATCGTGCGCGACGAGGTGCATGCGGACCATGTCCTCTTCATCGATGCCGACGGCAATCCGGTCACCGATCTAGATATGTTCGAACGTTTTTCCTGCAAGATCCCGAACCTGAACCCCGACACTCCGGACCGGGTGGAGCCTGACCTGGTCAACGAACGGGAGTTCTTCGAGGACGACCTGCCGCTGCTGCCGGGCGGCGGGCGGATTCGCATATTCGGCTTCAAGGAACCGGATGGAGAACCGCAGTTTCCGGCTCCGACCATGCGCTGGGTGGAAGGGAAGATTATCCACTCGATCGTCCACATGAAGAAGAACACCCACACCATCCACCATCACGGCATGGACGGCACCAACTTCAACGACGGGGTGGGGCACACCGGCTTCGAGGTCAGCGGCAGTTACACCCACCAGTTCAAGCCGAGGGTCGCCGGCACCTACCTCTACCACTGCCACAAGAACACCGTCCTGCACTTCGAGATGGGGATGTACGGTTTTCTCATCGTCGATCCGCCGGTCGAGGGAGCGCCGTTCCGGGACGGCGGACGGGGGATGGTGCGGCGGATGAACGACATCGTTCCCTACGACGTCGAAGCCATGTGGGCGGTCGACGAGTTCGACACCCGCTGGCACCGGCCCATCAACCACCTGGCCGGGCTGGCATGCCCCTTCTACAACAGCTCGCAGGTGAATGCCTTCGTCCCTACGGGCGATGAGAACGTCGGCCTGCACGATTTCCGGCCCGATGTCTTTCTCGTTTCGGGCGTCGCTTCCACGGGTGAACCGATCGCCGACCGCCGGGTGGCGGTGCAGGCCGCCTGGGGCGACACCATACTCATCCGGCTGCTCAATGCCGGCTACACGGTGCAGGAGTACCTCTTCCCGGACCTCACCGTCGAGGTGGTCGATGTCGACGGCCGTCCTCTGGGGCACGAGCCCGAGGGGACCTTTTCCCGACCCTTCACCATTGCCGCCGGCACACCCTTCCGGCTCACCACGGCAAGGCGCTACAGCATGCTCGTCACCCCGGCCGAAATCGGCCGTCATCCCTTCAAGGTGCGTTTCCTGCACTGGATCACCGGCCGCGAAGTGGGTCGCCTCGAAACCTTCATCGACGTGCTTTGATTGGCAGGAATGAAAAAACTCCCCCCCCCTTAGCGGGGAGGGAGTTCAATGGCTGGGTGGAAGGTTGCACCTGATCAAATTCGTTTTTTTCGCCCTCAATGACTCTCAATGATGGTGGTGACCACCCTCCCGGCTGTGCTCCACCCGGTGGCTCTCTTCAGCGATGTACGTCAGCAGGTCCTGGACATCGGACTCGGTCAGCCGCAGATTCGGCATCGGCACGTTGTTCCATTCGGCCAGCAGGGCCAGGGCGAGCGGATCCTTCTCCGTCAGCATCTTGTCCGGCTCCTTCAGCCAGCGGGCCAGCCAGGCGCGGTCCCGCTTGCGGTGCACATTGAAAAGGTCCGGCCCGAGAGCTTCTCGAGTCGAGGCGACGGCAGCGTCCGCACCGATGGTGTGGCAGGCGGCGCAGCGGGTGCGGAACAGGCTTTCGCCTTTGGAGATGGTCCGTACTTCGGGGGCGCTGGCATAATCCTGGCCGGTTTTCGGCGGCATCTTCCAGTTGTGCAGCCAGCTGCCGACCTGCGTGGCGATGATATAGGGGTTTTCATAGGGCGAGACCTTCGTCCAGCGCCCCGTTTTCTGGTTGCCCATGATGAGGTTCGTGCTGTGCTGCGACAGGGCGGCCTCCCCCTCCCGGTACAGCCCCAGCTTCCGGCGCAGTTGGGTGGTGTCCTCTTTTTTGCCGGTCAGGAACAGCCAGCCGGGGCCGGCCTCGAACCTTTCCGCATAACGCTTGAGCACCTCCGGCGTGTCGACGTCCGGATCTATGCTGATCGAATATATGAAGACGTCCTGGCCGACCCGATCCCCCAGGATCTTCTGGACCTCGCGCAGCCGGGCAGTCTCCAGCGGGCAGACGTCCGGACAGCTGGTGAAGATGAAGTTGATCATCACCACCTTGTCCTTGATGAGATCATCGAAAAAGCGCACCGGTTTTCCCTCGTGGGTGACCAGCGGGACATTGGGGAAGTAGTCGGCGCCCCAGGGCACCGCCCCCTTTGCGGCAGCTGCGGCGGGAACGCCCGTGGTCAGCAAAAGGGCGGCGACGAACAGCAAAAGGGCGGTGACGACTGTCGGCCTTGTTTGGTGGTGATTGTGCTGCATGAGCGTAATCTCCTTTGAATAGATTCCTGTGGGCATGATTATACCCAAAAAAATCCGAGGGGCCAAT
>DASPGW010000180.1 GCA_035620395.1 Desulfuromonadales bacterium
CCGACCTCACCACCGGCCAGAGCCGGATCCTGGTCGACCCGGCGGCGGGCCGCAGCGCCATCGGCCTCAAGGTCGACGGTCAGGGGCGTCTCTTCGTCGCCGGCGGGGCGACGGGTGAGGCCACCATCTACGACGCCGAGAGCGGGGCGGAGCTCGCCCTCTATACCCTGGCCGATCCGGCAGCAGGTGAGACCTTCATCAACGACGTGATCGTGACGCCCGCTGCGGCCTGGTTCACCGACTCCCGCAACCCCGTCCTCTACCGGCTGCCCTTCGGCCCCGGCGGCGCCCTCCCCGCGCAGGCGGAGGTAACGGCGCTTCCCCTGAGCGGGGACTTCCAGTTCGTGGCCGGGGTGAACAACGCCAACGGCATCGCAGCGACCGCGGACGGGACGACGCTCATCATCGTCCAGAGCAACACGGGACTCCTCTTCACCGTCGACCCGGCCACCGGGGACACCCGGCAGATCGGCCTCGGCGGCGAAAGCGTCCCCAACGGCGACGGCATCCTGCTCGACGGACAGACGCTCTTCGTGGTCCAGAACCGCCTGAACCAGCTTGCCGTCATCACCCTCGCCGCGGATCTGGCAACGGGGACCGTGGAGCAGCGGATGACCAGTCCCGCCTTCGACGTCCCCACCACCGTGGCGGCGAGCGACGGGCATCTCTTCCTGCCCAACGCCCGCTTCGGCATCCCGGACCCCGACACGGCGGCGTTCTCGGTCGTCCGGATCGCCAGACCCTAGACGGAGCGTCTGCGCCGGGAGAGCGGGGAGCTCTCGCCCTTGACCTCCCGCCGCCGCGCGCTAATAGGTATGGTGTAACCGCCTCTCGAAGAAGGAGGAACCAGCGATGCTGACCTTCGTCATGCTCACCCGACTCTCCCCCGGCGCCCTGCGCGCGCCGCAGTCCCTCGAAAAGCTGGAACAGCGGGTCATGGAGCGCATCCGCAGCGAGTGCCCGCAGGTGACCTGGGTGCACGACTACGCAATACTCGGCGGCTGCGACTACCTCGACATCTTCACCGCCCCGGACCTGATCACCGCCCTGAAGGTCTCCACGATCGTCCGCACCTACGGCCACGCCCACACCGAGGTCTGGACGGCCACCGACTGGCAGGCCTACAAGGACCTGATCCGCCACCTGCCGGCCGGCGAACTCGTGGGGACGGGCGAGGGGATCTAATGTCCGGCGCCGGCCGCTGCGGTCTGCTCCTGCTGCTGGCCGGGCTCGCCTGCTGCGCCGCCGGGCCGGGGGAGCGCATCCCTTCCCACCACGGGGAAGAGGGGTTCCGCAACCCGTACGTCGAGCGGAAGAAGACCTCCCCCTTCGCCTACTGGCGGATGCGCTGGTTCGGCGACGTGGAGTTTCCTGATCATGACGAGGCGAAGGGGAAGATTCCTGTCGTCGCTGCCGATCTGGAGCGCATCCGTCAGCCGGCCGAAGCGCCGCAGGTCACCTGGATCGGCCACGCGACCGTCCTCATCCAGTATCGCGGCATCAATGTCCTCACCGACCCGATCTTCTCGGAGCGCGCTTCTCCCATATCCTTCGCCGGCCCGAAGCGCCTCACCCCGCCGGCGCTCACCGCCGGGCAGCTGCCCCGTATCGACTTCGTGGTCATCTCCCACAACCACTACGATCACCTCGACCGGCCGAGCGTTCGCGCCCTCGGCGACGGCCCGCGCTGGCTGGTGCCGCTGGGTCTGAAGGCGTGGTTCGCAGAGGCAGGGATCGACCCGGCGCGGGTGGAGGAGTTCGACTGGTGGCAGGAACGGCGCTTCGGCGAGCTCACCGTCACCGCCACCCCCCTGCAGCACTGGTCCGCCCGTTCTCCCTGGGACCGCTATGAGACATTATGGGCTGGATGGGCGCTGCGGATCGGTGACTTCTCGGCCTGGTTCGTCGGCGACACCGGCTACAACGAGCACCAGTTCCGGGAGATCGGCGAACGCCTCGGCCCCTTCGATCTCGCCCTGCTTCCCATCGGCGCCTATGCTCCGCGCTGGTTCATGCAGGAGGTCCACATCAACCCGGAGGAGGCGGTCCGCATCCACCGCGACGTCCGCGCCCGGCATTCCATCGGCATCCAGTGGGGAGCCTTCATCCTGACCGCCGAGCCGCTGGACGAGCCGCCCCGGGAACTCGCCGCCGCCAGGCAGAAGTTCGGAGTGGCGGAATCGGAGTTCGAAACCCTGAAGGTCGGCGAGACGCGGGTTTTGGCGGTGGGCAGATAGCAGAGCTGGCCTGAGCGGAAAATCCTCGATGCAAAATCATCCCTTGACAGCGGAATGAAAATGGCCTCTATTTAACGGGTCATGCATTCCCCTTCACCCGGCATCCGGCGGCAGCCCCAGTCCAGAAACCGGCGAAGGCAGCTCCTGCTTTCGCTCGGCCTGGCCTTTCTTTTTCTTGTCGCCGTCCTGCTCGGCAGCATCCACCACCATCACGACCTGCAGGACCACCCGAACTGCGCCATCTGCGCGGTCACCCACCATCCCGGCATGGAAACCGCTGCGCCATCACCGCCGGCCGTCTACCCGCCGGCATTGCCCACCCTTTTCGGACTCCTGGTGCTGGCGGCGGCAATCGTCCGCCCGACCTCGGCCCTGCGCAGCCGCGCCCCTCCCCGCTAGCCTCCTCCGCACCCATCTCGTTCATTTTTCGCTACCCATTTTCGCGTTTCACGCGACAACGGAGGAGTGCATGCGTTCATGTATCATCGCAGCGGCCGTTTTCATGGCTGCGCTTATGCCGTTTTCCGTCTCCCGGGCGGCGGAGGACCTGGAGTCACGCCTGAACCAGCTGGATGCCGAACTCGGCCGTCAGGGCGAAATCATCCGTGAGCAGCAGAAGACCATCGAGACATTGAGAGAAGAGCTGGCCCGGCAGGAAGAACCGCAACCCCAACCGCAGCAGGCCCTGGGGGGCTCGTCGCCGACGTCCAAAGAGGGCAGCTTTTTCGGCGGCAGCGCTTTGACCAACCCCAGCCTGTCACTGGTCGTCGACACCTTCGCCTACGTCTCCGAGCTGGAAGACGACAAACTGGAAGCGCGGGGAATCCCCGGCTTTACCAGCGAGGGACCGGAGCAGCGGCAAGGGTTCAACCTGCGGGCAGCCGAACTCGTCCTTTTCGCGCCGGTCGACCCCTACTTTAATCTCTACGCCAACCTGCCGGTGACTGAGGAGGGGATCGAGCTGGAGGAGGCGTACGCGGTGACCACCGCCCTCCCCGCTGGATGGCAGGTAAAGGGAGGAAAGTTCAAGAGCAATTTCAGCCGCCTCAGCGCCCAGCATCCCCACGCCTGGGACTTCGCCGACATTGCCCTGCCGTACCGGGCCTTCCTCGGCGAGGAGGGAATGGGAGGGGAGAAAGGGGTGCAACTCACCTACCTCCCCGCTCTCCCCTTCTTCCTGCAGATGGGGGGCGAGGTGCTGCAAGGACAGAATGCGCTCCTGTTCGGCGAGGAGGCGGCTTCGGGCCCGCACGCCTTCTCGATATTCGCCAAGGGTTCAGTCGATACAGGTGAACACTCGACCCTCCATGCCGGCCCCTTCGTGCTGTTCGGTCAGACCCGTAGCGAGGCCATCATCGAGGAGGCCGAGGTCGACGGCAAAAGCGAGCTCTACGGTCTGGAGGCGGCCTGGAAATGGCAGCCCGCCAGCCGGCGCGGGCTGACTCTGCAGGGGGAGTATCTCTACCTGAGGCAGCGGGGGAATCTAAGCGACGCCTCCGCCGCAGCCATCGAGCGGCTCACCCGCCGCCAGGACGGCTTCTATCTACAGGGGATCTGGCGGCAGGACCGCTGGCGTTTCGGCGGCCGCTACGATGCCCTGGAGTTGCTCGCCGACACCTTCGAGGTCGCCGGGGTACAGCGAAAACGGGGAGAGACCCCTTGGCGAGCCACGGCGAGCCTGGAGTTCAACCCCTCCGAGTTTACCCGCATCCGGCTCCAGTACAGCCACGATGACTCGGGCCGCGACGGTCGGGATAACGACGAATGCTTCTTGCAGTTCATCTTCGGCATCGGCGCACATGCCGCCCACGCATTCTAGGAGGAGAACCATGCGCTGCGTATCTATTGCTGTCTTTCTGACGGTTTTGCTGACCACTCCCGCCCTGGCCGGGCTGAACGTCGTCGCCACCCTCCCCTGGATCGGCAGCCTGGCGAAAGAGATCGGCGGGGACAGGGTCGCCGTCACCACCCTGGTGAAACCGAGCCAGGATCCGCACATGGTCGAGGCGAAGCCGAGCATGGTCCTCGCCGGACGCAAGGCTGACATCCTCATGTACAATGGCCTCGACCTGGAAATCGGCTATCTTCCCCTGATCCTCGAATCGGCCAGGAATCCGAAGATTGTCCCCGGCAAACCGGGCAACTTCGACTGCTCCCGCTTCGTGATGGTCATCGAGAAGCCGACGGCCGTTGACCGGAGCATGGGGGACGTTCACCCTCTTGGCAATCCCCACTACAACTTCTCCCCGATCAATGTCCGGCGCGTGGCAGAAGGAATGGCCGCTGCCCTGGCCGAACTGGACCGGGTCAATGCCGATTTCTACCGGGAGAACTTCAAAATATTTTCGACGAAGGTCGAGCAGCGGCAGCAACAATGGCAGGCGCTTGGCCTGCCCGGCAAGAAGTTTGTCGCCTACCATAAGCAATTCGAGTATCTGGCGGCGGATTTCGGCTTTCAGATCGTGGGCTACGTCGAACCGAAACCCGGCATTCCGCCGTCGGCCGCCCATGTGGAGAGCCTGATCGAAAGCCTGGGCAGGAGCAAGCCGGACGGCATCCTCACGACCAGCTATTACGGCAAAAAGGAGTCTGCGTCGATCGGCGGGAAGACCGGGGTCAAGGTCATCCTCCTGCCTGGAGACGTCGGTGCCATGCCTGGGACGGACGACTGGTTCGCCTTCATGGATACGACCCTGCAAGCACTGCGCTAGCCCCTCATCCACGGCAGAGCTCCGGGGCTTTCAAAACCCCGGAGCTCTGAGTGAAAATTGCTAAGGAAGAATCATGGAAACCCTCAACTTTCTGCTCTATCCCTTCCTGGCGTGTCTGCTGCTGATCGCCATCCACGCCTATTTCGGCATTCACATCCTGGAACGGGGGATTATCTTCGTCGACCTCGCCCTGGCGCAATTCATCGGCATCGGCCTCGCCCTGTCGTTCGTGTTCGGAGAGGAGCACGGCCTGCTCCTCTCCCTGCTCTTCGCCTTCCTCGGCGCCTTCATCCTCTCGCTCACCAGGCGGGCGGCCCGGCATGTGAACATCGAGGCGTTCATCGGCATCATCTACATCTTTTCCTTTGCGTCGAGCATCCTGGTTCTGGACCGCAGTCCCCACGGAATGGAAGAGTTCAAGGCCATCATGAACGGCAACATCCTCTGGGTGACGCCGCAGGAGGTCTTGTCCACCCTCCTTGTTTACGGCGCGGTCGGAATTCTCCATTTTCTGCTGCGGAAGCAGTTTTTCGCCCTCTCCTTCGAAGGGAAAGGCGGGCTTTTTCTGGAATTTCTCTTTTTCGCCAGCTTCGCCATGGTCCTGGTGAAATCAGTGGCGATGGCCGGCGTCCTTCAGGTCTTCTCGTTCCTCATCATCCCGGCCATGATCGGTCGACTGTTTTTCCGGGAGCCGCTCAAGATGCTCCTGGTCGGCTGGCTGGCGGGGGTCCTGGTCAGCATGGCGGGAATTTTTGCCTCGCTCAAGCTGGACGTTCCCACCTCGCCGGCGATTGTGGCGGGGCTGGCACTCGTGTTTTTCTGCCTGCTCGCCGTCAAGGTTTTTTCTCGGGCAAGGGATCGATGGTAAGCTCGAAACAATTAATTTAAATCGAACTTTTCAAGACAAACGCGACTAGCTACGCAAAGCCGAAGCGCTGCAGGGTTTCCGGCGGCGCCTGGTCGAAATGGGAAAATTCCATGGTGAAGGTGCCCCGTCCCTTGGTGGCGCTGCGCAGTTCGGTCATGTAGCCGAACATCTCGGCCAAGGGAACCTTGGCCCGGATCATCTCGGTTTCGCCCCGTGACTGCATCCCCTCCACCCTCCCCCGCTTCTGCTGCAGGGAGCCGATGACCCGGCCGGCGTACTCGCCGGGGATGACCAACTCCAGCGACATCACCGGCTCGAGCAGCGTCGCCCCCCCCTCCCGGGCGGCCATCGCCACGCCTCGCTGGGCGGCGGCGCGCAGGCCGATATCGGTGGTGACGCCCGGCTGGAAGGGGGCTTCGAGCACCTGCACCTCCAGGTCGGTCATGGGGTAGCCGGAATGCACCCCGCCGCGGCACGCCAGCTCCAGGCTCTCGTGCAGAACGGCCTGCAGCACGGCCGGCAGTGCGAACGCTTCGGCGTCGGGAAACAGCAGGCGCAGCCCCGCGCCCCGCTCCAGGGGCGTCAGCCGCAACAGCACCTCTCCCCCCTGGGTGCGGCCCTCGACTTCCCGCTGGAAGAGTTCCCGCCGCTCCACCGCACGCTGCAGGGTTTCCCGGAAGACCACCTGCGGCCGCCCGGTCTTGACCTGTACGCCGAACTCGCGGCCCAGCCGGTCGACGACGACTTCGAGGTGCAGCTCACCCATGCCGGCGAGGATCGTCTGACCGGTCTCCGCATCTTCGTGCACCTTGAAGGTCGGATCCTCCCATTGCAGCTTCTCAAGGGCCGGCAGCAGCTTTTCCCGGTCGTCCACCCCCTTCGGCTCGACCGCCAGGGAGACCACCGGCTCGGGACAGCTGAGGCCGGCCAGCAGCAGCGGGTGGTCGGAGCGGCAGAGCGTGTCGCCGGTGAGTGCCTCGCGCAGGCCGGCGGCGGCAACGATGTCCCCGGCCGCGGCCGCATCCAGCCGCTCCCGCTTGTGGGCGTGCATGCGGAAAAGCCGGGCGATCTTCTCCCGGCAGTTGCGGGTGCTGTTGAACACTTCCTCTCCCGCCCGCAACGTTCCCGAATAGAGGCGCAGGTAGGTGAGCTTGCGCCCCTCGTCGGACTGGACCTTGAAGGCGAGGGCGCAGAGCGGCCCGGCCGGATCGGGCGGCACGGCCTCGGCCTCACCGCCGCCGGCCGCAAAGGCCGCCACCGGCGGGGTATCGAGGGGCGAGGGGAGATAGGCGCCGACGGCATCGAGCAGCGGCTGCATCCCCTTGTTGCGCAGGGCCGCGCCGAGCAACACCGGAAACAGGCGGCAGGCCAGCGTCCCGCGGCGCAGGGCCGCCTGCAGGCGCTCGGCGGATATCTCCTTCGCCTCGAGAAAGTCGGCCAGGATGTCATCGTCGAAATCGGCCGCCGCCTCGACGACCTTCTCCCGGGCGGCCCGCACCTCTTCCGTCAACTCGGCGGGGACCGGCCCGATCTGCACCGTTGTCCCCTGGTCCTCCTCGGCAAAAGTCAGCACCTGCCCGCTCACCAGATCGATCACGCCGTGGAACTCCGACTCAAAACCGAGCGGCAGCTGCAGCAGGACCGGGCGGGCCCGCAGTCGCTCCGCCATCTGGGCCAGCACGCCGCGGCAGTCGGCACCGATGCGGTCCATCTTGTTGATCAGACAGAGGCGCGGAACCCGGTAGCGGTCGGCCTGGTGCCAGACCGACTCGCTCTGCGGCTGCACCCCCTCCACGGCGCTGAAGATCGCCACCGCCCCGTCGAGAACCCGCAGCGAGCGCTCCACCTCGATGGTGAAATCGATGTGGCCCGGGGTGTCGATGAGATTGATCCACCACTGTCGCCAGCGGCAGGTGGTGGCCGTGGCGGTGATGGTGATGCCGCGCTCCTGTTCCTGCTCCATCCAGTCCATGGTCGCCGCGCCGTCGTGGACCTCGCCCATCCGGTGAATTTCACCGGAGTAGTAGAGGATGCGCTCGGAGACGGTGGTCTTGCCGGCGTCGATATGAGAGATGATGCCGATATTGCGGATGGCGTTGAGGGGTGGATGGTTCATGGCACCTCGCAAAACACAGAAGTTGCCGAAAAGTATAGCGGAATGGCGAGACAAGACAAGGCTGGGAGGGAGAGGCAGACGCCTCAGGCGTTGAGGCCCTTGCGAATCTGGTATAGATCATCCAGGTTGAGGCCGTTGAGCTCGAAGTATTCGCGCTCCAGTTCCTCGACATAGAAGAGGTCGAGGCCGCTGTTGTCGAGGAAATCCTCGCGCAGCGCGGCATCCTGCTCGGCAACGATACGCGGCAGCAGGCTGTGCAGGTAGACGGCCTCCTTCTTGATGTTGACCACCACATCCCGGAACAGTCCGGGGGGGATGTCACCCGTGAGCAACCCCTTGTTGCGCATCTCCTCGGCCACCTCGGCGCACAGCGCCTCCTGTTCGGCGCGGGTGCTGTAGCGGGAATAGAAGTTGCGGATGCGATCCTTGACGAGGTCGAGCAGAGCGTTGTAAAGGCTTTCCTGCGCCGCGACTTCCCGGTGCTGCCACAGCAGATCCTGCACCGTCAGGCGTCCCTCCTCGATCAGGCCGAGACCCTTCTGCAGACAAAGGATCTTTTTCCGGCCGAATCGGCCCAGGTATTTGTTCGCCAGAATCCCCTTGAAGAAAAGATCCTGGAAGAGGCCGGGCGCCAGGCCGTCGAAGGCCCTTTTGTTGCCGAGCAGGCTGCGGATCATCTCTTCGGTGAAGCGGACGTTTTCCATGAACGCCAGCTGGTTGATGTTGGCCGAGGTGTTGTCGTAGCGGTCGAAGTAGGTGATGATATAGGAAAAATTCTCGAGCAGGGCCATATCGGCGCCGTCGCGGATTTTCTCGTCGCAGGCTTTGCCGGTCTCGAGCAGCACCTGCTCGAAGGTGTGATGATCCCGGTTCTCGTGGGCGCGCTGCTTGGCGTGCAGCAGCTTGATCATGTCTTCCTGGTCGATGCTGGCGTCGATCTGCCGCTCCTGCAGGAAGATTCCCTCGAGGATCTGCCGGGTCTCGGCCAGGTAATCCTGTTCGGCGAGATCGATGAGCTTGTCGTGCTTGAGCATCTCGTCGAGGGTGTAGAAGAGGGCCGAAGGTATCTTGTTGCGCACCGAGAGGGTCTTCAGGCGAGTCAGCCGGGCCATCTCCAGCTTGTTGATGTTCCCCCGCCGGCTGCACTCGATGAGAATGTTCTTGTACTCGTCGACGATCCGCCGGTTGTCCGGATGCTTGTACATGACATCGATGCGGATCCGCTCCTGCTGGTAGCGGTCGATCCCGAGGTGCTGGGCCAGCTGCTGCAGCCGTTCGAATTCCGCTTCGGGGATCGCCTTGTGGGCGAAGTAGAGCTCACGGAAGGCATCGTGATAGGCCTTGTGTTTCTTGTGAATCAGCTTGACCAGATAGAGGGAGCTGCGGTGCCCGAGCAAGCTGAAGAGTTCGTCGACCAGACCGGCATCGTCCCCCTTGCCGACGGCGGTGCTGCGCTTGAGCAGTTTGCCGAGCAGCCGCAGAATTCCTTCCTGCTGCTCCTGCAGTGCCCCCGGCACCGAGCCGGTGAGGAAGAAAAAGTAGTTGCAGACGGCATTGCCTTCGAAAAAGATCCGCTCGTAGCTCTGGTTCCCCTCGGTATGGTCGGTGAACTGCAGGCTGTTGCCGTTCTCCTGGTAAGTGGTGCCGTAAAGGACCAGGCGGTTGCGCACATCCCCCTTGGCCAGGTCGGCCAGCGGCTGATCGACCCCGAACATGTACTCGCAGAAGGAGCCGCCGTTGCCCCGGTGGCCGACACCGTCGCGGCGAAGGATAAATTCGTTCCCCGGCGAAAACAAGCGAAGGGAGGAGCCGGCGCTCTCGTAGAAGTGCCCCCGGTAAGCCTCCCTGGCAGCGGCCGTGGCGAAATACTCTATCGTTTCGTCCACGTGGCCGTGGAGGCGGATTTCCTCGTGCATTACGGTTCCAGTCGGCAGGGGCTGCCTGATGTAAAGCGAAAAAGGGCGCTGCCTCAAACGACAATCGGCGACAATCAGCCGGCCAGGTCGACTTCGATGCGCTGCCCGTCATAGGCCAGCTCCACCCCGGGCGGCAGCAGGGAAGCGTGGCGGGCATGGTCCACGTCGTGGCTCAGATGGGTGAGAACCGTCCGCCGGGCACCGAGGCGGCCGGCGAGCTCCAGGGCCTGGGCGATATTGAAATGGGTGGTGTGCGGCCGGAAGCGCAGTGCATCGATCACCAGGGTCTCGATGTTCTGCAGCCGCGGCAGCGTCGCCACCGGAATGGCGTTGCAATCGACCAGGTAGGCGAAGGAGCCGACCCGGTAGCCAAGGGAAACGCCGCTGCCATGCTGCAGGATCAACGGTTCGACGGTCAGGCCGAACAGGTCGAATGGCCCGTCGATCTCACGGGTCTCGAGACGGGGGCGGTAGCCGGGCTCCAGCTCATCGTCAAAAATGTAGCCGAAATTCCGGCGGATAACCGCCAACGTTTCGGGGGAGCCGAAAATGGGGATCGCTTGGCCGGAGACCATGTTGAAGGAGCGCAGATCGTCGATGCCGTGAATATGGTCGGCGTGGGTATGGGTGTAGAGAACCGCATCGATATGGCTGACTTTTTCCCGCAGGACCTGCTGACGCAGGTCGGTGGCGGTATCGATGAGGATGTTCTTCCCGCCGCGGGAAAGCAGAACGCTGCAGCGAGTACGGACATTCTGCGGATCCTCCGAGGTGCAGACGAAGCAGGAGCAGCCCGGCACGGGGACTCCGGTGCTGGTGCCGGAGCCGAGGATCGTCACGGTCATGGCGCCGCCGCTCATACCCGGAAGGCGCCCACCTCTTCCTCGAGGGTAGACGTCTGCCGGGAGAGGCTCTCCACCACCTGGTCCAGCTCGGCCGTGCGGCCGGCATTCCCCTCGGCGATATTGCGGATGCTCGAGACCGCCTCCAGGACCTGGCGGCTGCGCTGGTTCTGCTCCCGGGTCGCCTCGTCGATCCGCTCGATCATGCTGCGGATCCTCTCCATGCTGGTATTGATCTGGCGGCTCCCCTTGGCCTGTTCGCCAGTGCTCAGCTTGACCTGCGAAGCGATCTCCTTCATCGATTCGGCGGCGCGGGCCAACTGCCTCGAACCTTCGGTCTGCTGCCGAATGGCCGTGGCGATCTGGCCGAGCATGGAAGCCACCTGGTTGATGGAGTTGGTGATCTGCCGGCTGCCGCGGGACTGTTCCTGGGTAGCCCGGACGATGCCGCGTACCTGCTCGGTCGACTTCAGGGTGCTGCTGCGAATCTTCTCCAGAGCCTCCCCGGCCGCCTTGGAGCGCGCCACCTCCTGATGCACCCGGTCACTGCCGGCGGCCATCGCCTTCACCGCTTCCTGGGTGCCGGTCTGCAGGTTACCGATAATGGCAGCGATCTCCCGGGTCGAGACGGCCGTGCGTTCAGCCAGCTCCCGAATTTCGTCGGCGACCACCGCAAACCCCCTGCCGTGCTCTCCGGCCTGGGCGGCGATGATGGCGGCATTGAGGGCGAGCAGGCTGGTCTGGTCGGCGACGTCGTCGATGACGGTAAGGATCTTGCCGATGGCCTTTGACTGGTTGCCCAGCTCCTGGATGGCGGTGCCGGCGCGGTCAACCATCTCGCGGATCGCCCCGATCCCGTCAATCGTCTCATGAACCGTCTTCTTCCCCTGCTCGGCGTCCCGGGCCGCCTCTTCTGAAAGCTGGCTGGTCTTCTCGGCGTTCTCCTCGATTTCCTTGATCGAGGCGTCCAGTTCGGTGATCGAGGAGGCGGTCACCTCGGTGGAGGAGGAGAGAATCTCGACATTTTCGGCCACCTGCTGGCTGGCCACCGACATTTCGTTGATCGAACTGGAGACCTCGTCGACGATGGCAAAGAGCTTTTCCATCTGGGAGGCGATCTCCTCGATGGTGGCGCCCAGCTCGAGGGTCGCCGAGGAACTCTCCTCCGCCGAGTCGACCAGGGAGCCGGTGCTCTCGGCAATGCCGGAAATCGACTCCTCGATCCCCTGCATGGCACGGTAGGATTCCTCCAGGGAATGGGACTGGCGCACCGCACCGTCGTTGACCTCGCGCGAAGAGGCGCGAATCTTGTCCGTCGCACCGTTGAGGTCGAGGGAGACATTACGGGTGCGCTGGACCATCTCTCGCAACCGCGCGACGAAGCGGTTGAAGCATTCAGCCAGCTCCCCAACCTCGTCCCGGGACGTTACCGGCAGAACGCGGGTCAGATCCCCTTCGCCATCGGCGATTTCCCTGAAATTGTGGACCACGGCGGCCAGCGGCCGGACGATGCTGCGGGAGATGGCCAGGCCGACCAGCACCGCCAGGACGGTGGCCGCCGCCAGCAGCACCAGCACTACCTTCAGCAGGCTGCCGCGGGCCGCCGCCAATTCGGAGTTGTCGAGAGCCAGCAGCACCCCGCGCTTGGCGCCACCCAGATTTTTGATCGTCAGCGTGTAAGGCTTGCCGTCCAGGCGGATTTCTTTCTTGCCGTCCGCCTCGATCTCGGCCGGCACCAGGTTCTTGAGTTCGGCATGCGAAGCGGCGACGATGCCCGACTCGTCGAAGAAGGCCACCTGCGTACCGCTCAGCGAAGAGATCTGGACAGCGTACAGGTCATTGATGAAATTGACCCCGACCAGGCTGCCGATCTGTTCCTGCTGCAGGAAGACCGGGGCGGCGGCGACAACAGAGAACTGTCCGTCAAAGCGGGCAATTTCGCCAAGCGACTCGCCTTGGAGACTGGCTTCGATCACCGGGTGCTCCTTGCCGGTCGATGCCGGCAACTGCTTATCCTCGTTGAGGAAACGCAGGATCACCTCGCCATCCTTGTTCAGCACCTCGACCAGGTCGAAATTGAAAATTTCGTGGCTTTTGTCGATGACATCCTTCAATTGACTGTTGTCGCCGGTCAGGGAAGCGAAGTAAACGGCGTTGACCAGATCGTTGTTGCGACTGGTGAGTTTCACGTAATTGAGGAGTTCGCGCTGCGAGTAGAACGTGTTGCGCTCGGTGAAATTGGCCATCTGGGTGAAACGGTCCTGCATGCTCTTTTCAAATTGCTTTACCGTCAGTCCGGTGAGGATGTAAAGGGTAATGCAGAGCGGGATAACCGAGAGGGCAATCTGGGCGAGCAGAATTTTCCAGCGGAGCGTAAACGTCTTTTTCATCGCAGCACCTTTGACCCGACCGCATCGCGGCGGACCGTATTGGTTTAATGAGAAGGCTCCATGTCAAGCGAATGCTGCAAAATAGCATTATTTCCCGTCGGCTGGCAATACCTTATAGCCCTATAAATACTGGGTTGTCACCGGTGTTGTCGCCCCGGGCGAGACCGAAACCGGCGCCTGACGGGCGGGTACGGACCGGCCGGCAGAAAATCCCGCCGCCGAAGTCCGGCAAGCGTCCTTAAACATCCAGTATTGTTCGAATTAAGAGCAAAACAAAACCTTATGGTAGACTGTTGACGGAGGATCCTGCCATGCCTCGCGGCGCCCCGGACATACCCGCTCTCTTTCGCCATCGGTTCTCGGTCGATTACAGCGCCCCTTTTCAGCGGCACCTCAATCGGCTGGAAGTGGAGATCGGACGCGAAGATTATCGCCACCTGAAGAAGGTCGAACTGCTTGCGACCGCTCCCTCCGAAGCGCAATTCGCCGACATGGAGGAGATCACGGCGCGGCTGCTCGATACTACCCAGAACAACTACAACCGCGACCTGCTGCGCCGCCTGAACATACGGGTCTATCTCGACGCCCGGCACTACGACATCTACTATCGGCTGCCCGACCGGGCCATACGCTTCGTCGCCGCCTGGCGCCAGAATGTTCTGGAACGTTTTTTCGGCCAGGTGCCCCTGCAGGATACCGGCTGGTGCTCCGCCGGGACACGGCTCGCAGGCTTTGCGGCCCGGTTTCATCCCGACCCGGGGGGCGGTGTGCTCCTGCTGCGCCGGCAGCAGGAGCACATCGGGAACTTCACCCTGCTTACCGCCACCCACGGTCCCTACGATCCCCACACCTTCGATGTGGCCCTGTACCTGCTGCGGTCCGGTTGCGGCAGCGCGGCAGTCATCAACCTCGGCTTCTCCGGCCGGGAACCGCTGACGGACGAGAATCTGGACAAGCTCAAGGATTGGGGAATTCCTCTGAACCCCAGCAACATCGATGTCATCTACCCCTACATCGACGCCAGCGGCCATCCTTACTGCTACAAGCTGGAAGAGGGATTGCGGCATTATGCCGCCCTGCTCGAAGGAGGACCGCCGCAGGTCATCATCGACGTGCACGGCTGTGTCGGCACCCAAGCCGATGACTGTCGCCTGATCGTCGGGCTGGGCGGCGCCCCCCCGTACCCCCGGCTCGCCGCTTTGGGCCACCTGGAAATGCGGCAGAACGGCCTTTTCCTGACGCCGAAGCAGATCCTGCGGAGCAGCCTGTTGCTGCTGCGCGGCCTCTCCACCGAAATCAGCCTGCAGTTCTGCATTGGAACGCATCGCTGTTACCACTTTCGTGTGGGCGAAGAACCGCCGTTCTCCGGTCGTCCGGTCGATCCGCGCACCGAAGCCTGCAGCCTGCTGGCCGGCGAGCCGCGCTACTTTCTTCCCGCCGAGCAGACCCGCTGGCTTCCCGGCGCCGGCGGCAACGCCCGGCAGCGCCGGGAAGCGGCAAAACTCGACGCCACCAGCCTTTGCCTGCACGTCGAAATCCCGACGGCGGTTCGGCGCCGGATCGCCCTTCACTTGCGCGAGATGGAGATAGGCGATTCTCTCGATTCGAGCTCTCTTTAACAGGAGAATTGACATCCCCCCCTCCCGACCTCCCCCCGCTGGGGGGAGGGTCAGGGAGGGGGAAGTCTCATCGAATGGCGAAAAACGGTTCGGTGATGGACTGCTGCCGGCAGACCGGGCATCGTCCCGGCCTCTGCAGGCGCTCCCGTTTGCCAAAGACGAAACCGCATTTTCGACAGCCTGCCGGGACGATCTGCAGTCGGCGACCGAGCGGATGGAGGGTACGCCGCAGATGGTCGAGGTGGCCGTACACCACCTTTTCAGGGATGCCGACCAGCGTGGAAATCTGGCGGGCAGAAAGGGGTTCACCCGCCAGCAGGTCGGCGATCTGCCGGCGGATGGTGGCGCCCCGAGGAGGAAGGATCGTGGGTGGCTTCGGTTTCATTTGTGCCCTTTGCGGCTACACTATTAGTCGGCTGTTGTCATTTCACCAATGGCCCGGGCCAACCCCGCGCCAAGGGGCTCGACACGATGGGAGCGGCTATGGCGAAAGCGGAGTTGGACGTGGTCACCGGCGCCTTCAGCTTTACCGGAAAGTATATCGCCCGGCGGCTGCTGGCGCTCGGCCGACAGGTCAAGACCCTCACCGGACATCCCGGCCGCGAGCATCCCTTCGGCAATGCGGTTACGGCCATGCCGTTCCAGTTCGAGGATCCGGAAGCCCTGCGCGACGGTCTGGCCGGTGCCAACACCCTCTACAATACCTATTGGGTCCGCTTCGAACACGGCCGAATGACCTTTGCCCGAGCCGTCGACCATACCGCTGCGCTGCTCGCAGCGGCACGCCAGGCCGGGGTGCGGCGGGTCGTCCACATCAGCGTTGCGCACGCCGACGAAGCTTCACCCTACCCTTATTTCCGGGCCAAGGGGGAGGCGGAGCGCCTGGTCCGGGAATCGGGACTTTCCTACGCCATTCTCCGGCCAACTGTCCTTTTCGGCACCGAAGGTATCCTCTTCAACAATCTTGCCTATATGCTGCGCAGGTTCCCCGCCTTCGCCATCCCGGGCAAGGGCGATTACCGGCTGCAGCCGATTCATGTGGACGACCTGGCCGAACTGGCGGTCAACGCCGGGCACGAGGAGAGGTCGCTGGTCCTCGACGCCGCCGGTCCGGAAACCTTCACCTTCGATGAGTTGGTTCGACTTATGGCCAAGCAGGTCGGCAGCCATGCACGGCTTCTCCATATGAGCCCTGAGCGGGCACTGAAGCTTATCCGCATGGTCGGTGGCCTGGTCGGCGACGTCGTGCTCACGCGGGAGGAGATTGACGGACTGATGCGGGATATGCTAGCTTTGCCTGGCAGGCCGGTCGGCCACACCCTTTTCAGCAGCTGGGTCGGGCAGAATGCCGCGACTCTTGGCAGCAGTTATTTTCCGGAAATGGTACGGCACTATAAGTGAGGGGCTGCGACCCCCCGGAGATTGTCCCGTTTGATTGTCAGCGAAACATTCGGCAAAAGGCGAGGCGCAACAGCGTCGACCCTGGAGAGGACGGCAGCATGCCCGGCCAAGAATTGAATGCCCTGATCCGTAAAGGACTCGCGGAGATCGAAAGAGGCAATACCCTGATGGCCCTTGTCCATTTCGAGGATGCCGCCAGGCGGGACGACTCTCCCTTGGTGCGCTCCCACCTCGCCTACTGTCTGGCCAAAGAGCGCCGGCAGATGAATAAGGCCGCCACGCTCTGCAATGAAGCTTTACAAGAGGAGCCGGGCAATACGGTCCACTACCTCAATCTCGGCCGGATTTATCTGCTGGCGGGGCAGAAAAACCGGGCTATCCAAACTTGGCGGCGTGGCCAAAAACTTGGCCGCAACCCGCAGATCGCCTTTGAACTGAGAAAATTGGGACTGCGCAAGCCGCCGGTGTTGAAGGCTTTGGGTCGGGAGCACCCGGTAAACAGGTTTCTCGGCAAGATGTTGCAAAAAATGGGCATGCGCTGACCAGGTTCTCTCTGCCTCGCACCGGCAGGAGCCCGGCATGTACTTTCTCTTAAAAGTGCTGATCTCAGCCCTGATCATCGCCGCGGCGTCGGAAGTGGCCCGGCGCGACGCACCGCTGGCAGCCATCCTGGCTTCGCTCCCCCTGACTTCCCTTCTCGCCATCCTCTGGCTCTATCATGACACCCGCAACGGACATCTGGCCGGAGAGCTGGCCACCCATATTTTCTGGGCGATCCTTCCCTCGCTCCTCTTCTTTGTCGCCTTTCCCTGGCTACTGAAAACCGGTCTGCGTTTCTCCCTTTCCCTTCTCTTGTCCGTCGGCATCATGGTCGTCGGCTACACCATCTATGCGGCTATCATCCGGCGACTCGGCGTCACCTTCTAGACACAGGACATAAAACTCAAGATTCAAGGTATATGAGTTGCCTCTTTTCTCTCGCATCTTGTATCTTGCGTCTGCAGCTCTTCACCTCTTCCGCTCTTCCGGCATGCGGACAATTGTCAAAAGTGCACATTGAAATGCTTCGTGGGAGCCGTTAGACTTGAATGGCATGAGACGAAATCCTTCTTCATTTCCGCCGGCACAGCCGCGCAATCTCCGACGGTTCACCGAACGCAGCCACGACGTGCTGATCATCGGTGGCGGCATCAATGGCGCCGGGATCGCCCGCGACCTGGCGATGCGGGGGTTGCGGGTCGCCCTTGTGGAGAAGGGGGACTTCGCCTCGGGGGCTTCCAGCGCCTCCACCAAACTCATTCACGGAGGGGTTCGCTACCTCGAGCGGCTTGCTTTCCGACTGGTCTTCGAAGCCTGCCGTGAACGGCGGATCCTGCAGTCGATCGCCCCCCACCTGGTCCGACCCATCCCGTTCTTCATTCCCGTCTTCAAAGGCGACCCTCGATCCCTGGCAGCAATCCGGACGGGGATGAGCCTGTACGACCTGCTGGCGATGTTTCGCAACACCCATTCGCACAAAATCCTCTCCGCAGAGGAGGCTCTCAGGCATGAACCGGCCCTGCGACAGGAGGGGTTGAGTGGCGTGGCACTTTACTGGGACTGTCGGATGGACGATGCCCGACTTTGCCTGGAGAACATCCTGGCCGCCCGGGAACTGGGCGCCGATATTGCCAATTACCTGGAAGTCACCGGACTCATCAAGAGCGCCGGCCGGGTGCGCGGCGCGCGGGTACTCGATCGGGAAAGCGGCCAGGAACTGGAGGTGACCGCCGAGGTGGTGATCAACACCACCGGCCCCTGGCTCGACCGGCTTTGTTCCCTCGACGGCGAAGTCACGAAAAAGCTGCGTCCGACCCGGGGTACCCACATCCTGGTGCCACGTATCAATCGCGGCGAGGAGGCTCTCTATCTTACCGCCGGTCGGGATGAACGGCTCTTTTTCGTCATCCCGTGGGGGGAGCTGTCCCTGGTCGGGACAACCGATGCCGATGACCGCGGGGATCCCGACCTGGTGGCACCTACCGAGGCCGACATCGAGTATCTGCTCGCCGAAACGGCCGGCCATCTGCGCGGCCGGGTACCGAACCGTGCCGATGTGGTCGCCGCTTTCGCCGGCTTGCGTCCCCTGGTCGCCGAGTCGTCGGCTGCAGCGTCCAGTATCTCCCGCGAGCATCGCCTTTTCGAGTCGGCCTCGGGACTGCTTTCGGTCGGTGGCGGCAAGTATACGACTTACCGCGCGGTGGCTGCCGAGGTGGCCGAGCGGATCACCGAACGGCTTGGGCGCGGCAGAGGGCGCTCACTGACCCACCGGATCCCCCTGCCCGGCGGCGCGACCGGCAATTTTGCTTCCTACCTGCACCGGGAGGTGCGCAGCCTCTCTGCCGAATACGGCTTGGCACCCGCCGTACTGGCAGGCCTGCTCAGTCTCTACGGCTCCCGAACCGCCCGACTGCTGGCTCTGCTCAGGGAAGAACCCGCCTTGGCCCGTCCGGTTGTCGAAGATTCCCCCCTGCTGGCTGTGCAAGTCGCCTATGCCACCGATTTCGAAATGGCCCGAACTCCCGAAGATGTCCTGCGCCGCCGCACGCCCCTGGCACTCCAGAAAGGACGAGGCCTGCGCGAAGTGGAGGCCGTGGCGGCCCTCATGTCCCAAAGACTGCAGCTCTCTGACGAATGGCGCCGGCACGGGCGGGACGACTATCTAAGACGGCATTCCAACCCATGAAAGGATAGCAGATGGAGATCAAGGTCAAAAAAGGAGCCCTGCTGAAGCAGAAAGCGCCCTGCCTGGTGCTTGGCGCCTTCGTTGGCAAACTCGGCACTCCGACTCTCGCTGAACTCGATCAGGCCCTGGACGGAGCCATAACCAAGGCGGCACGGGAGAAAGAATTTACCGGCAAGCAGGGGCAGATGCTGCTGCTTCATTCCGGCAAGCGCCTTGCCGCCGAACGCGTTCTCCTGGTCGGCCTCGGCAAGGAAAAAGGGGCCGGCGACGAGCGCCTGCGGCAGGGCGTCGCCACCGCGACGACGTTTCTCCAGGGGAAACAGATCAGCACCTTTACCGTCAGCCTGCCGTCCTTCAGTCTGCGCGAAGCCGGCATGACGGCCAAAGCGCAGGCGGCCGCCGAAGGAATCGCCCTGGCTGCCTACCGCTTTGACCGCTACCGGACGGAAAAGCGGGAGGAACTTCCTCCCGTGCTCAAGGATGTCTGCCTGCTGGTGGAGAAACAAAAGGATCTGCAGGAGGTCGAGGCCGGGGTGGCGACAGCGCGCTGCATCTGCCGCGGCGTGTCCCTGGCTCGCGACCTGGTCAACGAACCCGGCAACGTCAAGTCTCCTGAATTTCTCGCCGCCAGGGCGACAGCAGTGGCTGATGAAGTCGGCCTCAAATGCACGGTCCTCGGCCAGAAAGATCTGGAAAAGGAAGGCTGTGGTGCCCTGCTGGGCGTCGCTCAGGGCAGCGTCCGCGAGCCCCGACTCATCGTGCTCGAATATCACGGCGGCAACCGCGACGCCCAACCGATCGCCCTGATCGGCAAGGGTGTGGTTTTCGATGCCGGCGGCATTTCCCTCAAGCCCGCCGAAAAGATGGATGAGATGAAAATGGACATGGCCGGCGGCGCCGCCGTGCTCGGCACCCTGCTCGCCGCTGCCCTGCTCAAGCTCCCGGTCAATCTGGTCGGGATCATCCCCGCCGTAGAGAATCTCCCCTCGGGCAGCGCCATCCGTCCCGGCGACATCCTGACTTCCCTGTCTGGGCGCACCATCGAGGTGCTCAACACCGATGCCGAGGGCCGGCTGATCCTGGCCGACGCCCTCACCTTTGCCGCGCGCTTCAAACCGCGGGTGGTGATCGACCTGGCCACCCTCACCGGCGCCTGCATCATCGCCCTGGGACACCATGCGACGGCGGCGCTGGGGAACCATACGGGGCTGATCCGGCAACTGCTGCACGCCGGCGAGGAGAGCGGCGAGCGCCTCTGGCAGCTCCCCCTCTGGGACGACTACGCCGCCCAGATCAAGAGCGATATCGCCGATGTCAAAAATATCGGTGGCCGGCCGGCCGGCACCATCACCGCCGCCGCCTTCCTGCAGAAATTCGCCGAGGACTTCACCTGGGCGCATCTCGATATCGCCGGCACTGCCTGGGAGGAGAAGGGACGCCACTACCTGCCCAAGGGGGGGACCGGCGTCGGGGTCCGGCTGCTGATACACTACCTGCGTAAAATCCAGAGTTCGGAAACCCGTTAAGGTTTTCCGAATCCCTTGACAGTGCTATTTCCCATGCTACATTAGCAAAAATTCAGCCCATGAAAGGATTCTCCTTGCTGACTTACTGCGCCTGGTGCGGCAAGTACCAAGGGGCCAAGACCGGGGAGGGACACCAGATCCGCAAGAACGTCTGCGAAATCGACACTGCGACGATCTGCCCTGCCTGCCTGGCTGAACTGCTGAAGCAGCCCCCGGAGAGAGAGCCCCTCCGGGCCTAGCCGCCAGAAAACATTTCGGAATCTGTCCAGCAACGACGGGAGAGAGACCTGCAAGGGGTTTCTCTCCCTCTTTTTTCGGTCCGTTAAATGTGGGCGTTTTTTAACAATAGGCCGTTGATTTTTTGTCGAAACTGGTTAAAGTGTTTGCCATTGGGTTCTCACGGGTGTCCCGTGGGTAAAGAAGGGCTTTTTAAGGACAGGAGAGGAAGGCAATGACGAAGGGAAAGGTCAAGTGGTTCAATGATGCCAAGGGATTCGGTTTCATCGAGCAGGATGGCGGGCCGGACGTGTTCGTGCATTTCTCGGCTATCGAAATGGATGGCTTCAAGACTCTGGCGCAAGGCGATCCGGTAGCGTTCACCATCATTCAGGGTCCTAAAGGTCCCCAAGCACAGAACGTGTCGCGCGTCTGAGTGGAACCCATATACCGACGATAAAAAGCCCCGCCGGTTGGCGGGGCTTTTTTTGTGGGCTTCGCTATCCTGCGGCTGACCAAAGAGCCCCGCCAGCCAGCGGGGCTCTTTAGCAACCCACCGTATTTTATTCTGGGTCAGGGGCGAACCGTGCCATCACCCAGCCAGTTAGCAGCATTGGGATAGGTTACGTTGTCGATGGTGATGGTCCCGTCCAGTACGCCGTTGTCGAGCCAGTCGATTGAATCAAAGACCAGGCGCTTGCCATACAGGTCGTTATGCACATAGATGCAGGGCTCTTCGGTCATATACAGGCTGTTCTGGAAGGCGCCATAAGCGTTGAGTTCAATGGTTGAGACGTTTGCAGACAGATCGAGATTGAGGTAATTCACGGGATTGTTGTTCTCCAGATCGAGCAGAATCTGCCGGGCATCGGCAAAATCGAGCCGCCGCTGATTGAGGACCGCAGGATCGACGAGTATTGCCCCGACACCATCATGACAGTTGTTGCACAGGGCCTGGTTGTTGATGGCCGTAATGGCGCCGGCAAGGTCCTCGGTCACCGCATGGAAATGATGATCGGCGTCTCCGGCCACGCCCATGTGACAACCGACGCAGGGGCCGTCGCCCGCTTCCTCGTCAATATCGTCATGCAAAAAGCCCGGCCCAGGGGCGTAGTTCTGGCCGGTAAATTCGAATCCTGCATGAACCACCTCGGCATAGAGTGAACCGGCGGTCGGTGCATGGTGCCCGGCGAACCGGGTGGAGCGGCTGCCGCTGCGGATGGAGGTGTTGTTGCCGCGACCGCTGTGGCAGGCGGCGCAGACATTGGACTTGCCTTTGTCCGGGAGCACTACGAACTCAGGCGTTCCGATGGGGCCGGTCCCCGGGTCTTCGATGAAGACGAAATCCAGGGTAAGGTTGCCCGAAGCACGCAGATTGGCGGAATTGTCCCGGTGACAACCCCAGCAATAAAGCATTTCGTTCTGCGGCGATCCAGTGGCCGCCGTCCAACCGGAAAGATGGGAAAAGTCGTTATTGGCCGAGGTGTAGTTGATCGAATCATTCATGAAGTTCATGGCGCCGGTGGCTGTGTGGCAACGCTGGCAATCGGCGCGGTTGCCGGTCCCTGTGGACTGATCCCAGTTGTAGTGTGCCCACCCCTGGGCAACATCGTCGGTTACCGCGGCAGCAAGCCCCTCGGCGACGCCGATAGCAAAGGCGGCGTCCTTGACGTCCAGTATGTGGCCGCCATGCGCCGACCGGGCCCATTCCCTGTTGATGTCGAGGGTCACACTATGCCCGTTGTAATGGCAGGCCTGGCAGCCCCTCTGGTCAGCGGTTTTCACCACATAGCCTTCGATCGGCGTATTAGTCGGGGCGCCAGTGGTGGCCGGATTGTCGAAATGGGTGTCGTGAATCATCTCATCGGCATTGTTCGCATGACGACCAATCAATGCCGCCTCGATTCCGTGGCACTGACCGCACTGAGCCGGGCCAGGCACAGGGAACGGCAGCGGACCTACGCCCCGATGGGCGCTGCCCCCTCCATGGCAGGACTCACACCCGACCACATTTCGGTTCACTTGGCCAAGAAAGGCTTGCTCGATCAATTGCCCGTCGCCAAGGTTATTGTGACATGCAAGGCAGGTGGGATTGGTGCCGCCGAAGGAGCCTGCAGCATGTCGGCTTGCCAACCAGGCAGCAGTAACCGGGGTATTGTCGCTGTGGCAGATGGCACAATTGGTAATACCCAGGGTCTGGACGTTGGCGGCAAGGTCAGTCCCGGTCCCGGTCCCGGCGGCAACGTCGCTGCCGCCCGAACCGCTGCTGCAGCCCCACAGCAGAGCCGCGCTGAATAGCGACGC
>DASPGW010000181.1 GCA_035620395.1 Desulfuromonadales bacterium
ATCGCCCCCTCGACCCGCGCCGACCAGTAGGCGGCGTTGAGCCGCACGCAGTTGCGGAATTTGCCGGAGGCGGAGAAGAGGGTACCGGGGGCGATGGTGATCCCCTCCGCGAGGGCCTCGCCATAGAGACGCTGGGAGTCGACCCCTTCCGGCATCTCCACCCAGAGACAGAAGCCGCCGCGCGGCCGGCTCACCTTGGTGCCGGCAGGAAAATAGCGGCCGATCGCCTCGCCCATCTTGGCCATCTTCTGGGCGTAGGTCCGCCTGATTTTCCGCAGGTGACGCTCGTACCCGCCGTTGGCCAGGAATTCGGCAACCGCCATCTGGGTGGGACTGGCCGAGGCGACGGTCACCGCCATCTTCAGCGCCTCGATCTCCTGCTGATAGCGCCCCGGGGCGATCCAGCCGACCCGGTAGCCGGGGGCGACCGTTTTGGAAAATGAGGAGCAGAGCAGGACGTTGCCGCTCCGGCTGAAGGAGCGGGCGACCCCCGGCCGTTCGTCGGTGTGGGCCAGGTCGCCGTGAATATCGTCCTCGATCAGCGGCACGCCGTGCCTCTCCAGCAGCCGCACCATCTCCTGCTTGCGGGCGGAAGTCATGACGCAGCCGAGGGGGTTGTTGAAGTTTGTGACCACCAGGCAGGCCTTGACCTCGTTGTGTTCCAGAGCGTAGCCGAGCGCCTCGAGGCTCATCCCCTCGGTCGGCGAGGTGGGGATCTCCAGGGCTTTGAGCCCCAACGCCTCGATCAACTGCAGGAAGTTGAAAAAGGTCGGCGATTCGACGACCACGGTGTCGCCCGGCCGGCAGAGGGTCTTGAGAGCCAGGAAGACGGCCTCCATACAGCCGGTGGTGATGACGATCTCGTCCGGCTTCAAGACACAGCCGGCCAGCAGCATGTGTTTGGCGATCTGGGTGCGCAGCCGCTCGTTGCCGGGCGGGATGGCGTACTCGATGCTCTGCGCGGGCCGGCGCCGGATCTCGCTGTGCATCATCCGGCTGAGGCGCTCAATCGGCAGCGATTCGGGGTCGGGCAGACTGACGCCGAGCTGCAGCAGCTCGGGGCGCATGGCGTCGCGCAGGATCATGCGCGACAGGTCGCCGAGGCTGACCTCGGTGGGGCTGATCTCCCGCCTGGTGATGGGCGGCTCGACGGGGAGTTCCGGCAGGCGGGCGCAGACGAAGTACCCGGACTGGGGGCGGGCCTCGATGAGGCGCCGGTCCTCGAGAAAGGCGTAGGCCTGCTTGACGGTGTTGAGGCTCACCCCCTGTTGCTGGCTGAGGCCGCGGATGGAGGGGACCTTCTCGCCCGGCCGGAAGATCCCCTCTTCGACCAGGGAGGCGATGCGTGCCGCCACCTCCTCGTAGAGGGGAAGCTTGCCATGATCTTTTCCTACAATCATTTTCATGGCTTTCATCTTAACCGTCCGGTCGGCCGGAGGCCAGACACAGTTGACTGAAGATGCGATGGATACAGTTTCCTGAAACTTAAACTGTGATGGGTACAAAAGTAAAGGGCTGTATCTGTTTTTTTCTTTCCGTTCCCCTTATAAATGAAGAAACGTCAACATGGAAAGGGGCGGCCATGGAAATCTTTTTGCGACAGGGGGAGATATTCAATCTCGAGGGGGATGCCCGCGCGCTGACGATCCGCTGCCTGGGCGGCAGCCTGTGGATCACCCAGCCCGGCGACAGCCGCGATCATCTGCTCGACCCCGGGCAGACGATGACCGTCGGCTGCCGGGGGAGGATCGTGGTCGTGGCCACCTCCGAGGCGCGGGTGCAGTTCCAGAAGGTGCAGGCCAGCCGCGCCGGCAGACGCGGCTTCCGCCCCTGGTACGCCGTGCCGGAGGGCTGAGGACAAGGTCTCCAGGCCAGCAGGATCGGTTTTTCGCAGGGAAGAATACTCGGGAAGATCATGTCTGCGATTTCACGTTATGTTTCCCTCCGCCGGGGAATAGCGGCCAGACCAGCAGAGCCCCCCCGCTGAAAATGTTGGCCCTTGGCCTCGATATGGGATAAAGTGTCACGGCTTCCTCCCCCAGGAGGAACCATGGTGCTGTCAAACGGACACTACTCACCTCACCCCGCCCGGCTCTGCGCTTTCCATCCCTGCCGTGCCCATCCCGAACTGGCTTTTCATGACTGAAGAAACGTTTCCCGGCTTTGCCGAACTGTCGCTCGCCCCTGCCATTGCCCGGGTGATCGAGGAAGTCGGCTACGAGACCCCCTCGCCGATCCAGGCCCGCAGCATCCCCCCCCTGCTGGCGGGCCGGGACCTGCTCGGCCAGGCCCAGACCGGCACCGGCAAGACGGCCGCCTTTGCCCTGCCGCTGCTCAGCCGCCTCGACCCGGCCCTGAAGGCCCCCCAGATTCTGGTCCTGACCCCCACCCGCGAGCTGGCGCTGCAGGTCGCCGAGGCGATGCAGACCTATGCCCGCTACCTGCCCGACTTCCATGTGCTGCCCGTCTACGGCGGCCAGAACATGGGCCAGCAGCTGCGCCAGCTGCAGCGGGGTGTCCAGGTCGTGGTCGGCACCCCCGGCCGCATCCAGGACCACCTGCGTCGCGGCACCCTGAAGCTGGAGCAGCTCTCCTGCGTGGTCCTCGACGAGGCGGACGAGATGCTGCGGATGGGTTTCGTCGACGAGGTCGAGGAGATCCTGCAGCACACCCCGCAGGAGAGGCAAACGGCCCTGTTTTCCGCCACCATGCCCGACGGCGTGCTGCGCATCGCCCGGCGCCACCTCAGGGACCCGGTCGAGATCCGCATCAGAACCAAGACCTCGACGGTCGAAACCATCTCCCAGTGGTTCTGGCAGGTCAAGGGGCTGCACAAGCTTGATGCCCTGACCCGCATTCTCGAGGCCGAGGAGATTGAGGCGATGCTCGTCTTCGCCCGCACCAAGGTCGCCACCGTCGAGCTCGCCGAAAAACTCGAGGCCCGCGGCTTCTCCTGCGCGGCGCTCAACGGCGACATGACCCAGCAGCTGCGGGAGAAGACGATCGAGCGCCTCAAAAGCGGCTCTCTCGACATTGTGGTCGCCACCGACGTGGCGGCCCGCGGCCTCGACGTCAAACGCATCAGCCACGTGGTCAACTACGACATCCCCTGCGACACCGAGTCCTACGTCCACCGCATCGGCCGCACCGGGCGGGCGGGCCGCGAGGGGAAGGCGATCATCTTCGTCGCCCCGCGCGAGCGGCGGATGCTGGCGGCAATCGAGCAGGCCACCCGCCAGCCGATCAAACCGATGAGATTGCCGAGCCGCCAGGATATCACCGACCGCCGCATCGGCCTGTTCAAGGAGCAGATCGCCGAGACCTTGGAGGCGCAGGACCTGGAGTTCTTCGAGGAGCTGATCGACAGCTTCCAGAGCGAGTACGACGCGGGCCACCGCCGGATCGCCGCGGCCCTCGCCTACCTGGCCCAGAAGGAGCGCCCCCTGCAGCCCGCAGAGGCTCCCGCCGACACGGAGGCCGAAGAGCGTGATGCACGGCCCCCCCGGGAGCGCTCTGCCGAGCCGGCCGACGCCGGCATGCGCCGCTACCGCATCGAGGTCGGCCGCGACCAGGGCGTCGAACCGCGGCACATCGTCGGCGCCATCACCAACGAGGCGAACCTGAGCGGCCGGCATATCGGCGCGATCAGGCTCTTCAACACCTTCAGCCTGGTCGATCTGCCCGACGACCTGCCCGCCGAAGTCATCAGCCGGCTGCAAAAGGTCGCGATCTGCGGCCAGCCGATGAAGATCAGCGTCGATGCCGGCGGCAAGGGCTCCGAACGTCCGGGGAAACACCCCCGGCGGCTCCCTTTCAAAAAGGGCGGAGAGACCCGGGGTTTCAAACCGGGAGGGAAGAAGCCGCCCCATGACCGGCGGGGGCCCAAAACAGGCAAGTAGTTACCACCGCTCACCTTGCAGAGCCTGCCCCACGGAGCCCCCATGGCCTTCGACGCCATCGACGACGCCTTCCATTATGTCAGCGACGCCCCGCCCGGCGAACGGACGGCAGCTGTCCACCGGCTCACCGGCCGGGTCTTTCTCGCCTCGCTCAAGGCCGGCTACGACGAGCGGCCGGCCGGGGCTGCAACCGACCCCGCCTACCTGACCATCCCCCACCGGCAGGAACTCGATCCGGGCAAGCCGCTGGTGCTGGAGTTCATCCGCGGCCACTGCCCAGCGGAGCTGGCGCGGGTCGAGGCGCTCTTTGCCCGGCCCGGCGCGTTCCGCAACGTCAAGGATCTGCTGCGCCGCCGGCAGCTGCTGGAGAGCTGGCAGGTCTTCGAGGCGCAGCGGCTCGAGGCGCTGCTGCGCCAGTGGTGCGCAGCGCAGGGGCTGCCCCTGTAAGGCGCCGGCTAAAGCCGGGCCGCCTTCGGGAAGAGGATGTTGTTTTCGAGGTGGACGTGCTTGTGCAGGTCGTCCTCGAACTCGTGGAGCATCCGGTAGGTGACCGCGAAGGTGTTGCAGACATCGCCCGGCAGCGCATACCCGTTGGCCAGGTGACGGATCGCGTGGACGGCGTCGCCGATCTCCTGGTGCTCACGATCGAGCTTGACGAGGGAGGCCCTGATCGTTTCCACATCCAGGGCATCAGGAGGATTGCCGGCTATTCTGGCGGCGTCGACCCGTTTGATGGCCGGAAAGAGGACCTCTTCCTCCTCCCGGAGGTGGGCCGCCATATCGGTGGCTATCCGGGCGAAGATTGCCGCGATCTCGACCACCTCGGGATGGTGGGCGCCATGGACCCCGGCAATCTTGCCGGCGTAGGCGGCGATCTGCTCGGTGTTCTCGTTGAGATAGGCGTGGTGGGTATTGACGATGTAATCGGCGAGAAACGGCAGAGCCCAGGCCGCATAGTTGTGGCTCCGCTCGACTGGTGCACTTTTGACCTCGGCAATCTCCCGCTGCAGCACGGCCAGATCGAGCCCTTTTTCCTCGCAGATCGCGGCGAGGGTAGTCTTGCCGCCGCAGCAGAAGTCGATGCCGTGCTTTTCAAAGACCCTGGCGGTCCGGAAGTCGTCGGCAACAATCGCGCCGACGGTTGTTGCCGACGAGGGGGCCATCTGCTCGCTAGCTGATTTTTGCATGGTGTTTCTCCTTTGTCTGACTAGGCCGCTGGTCAACGTTTTTCATGCTTTCAGCATACCGCGAAGTCGGGGCACAGGGACTTGACAGGGGTCAAGTAAACGAGGAATTCCGGGGCGGGTGTACTTGGATTCACGAAGCAGAGGGGTAAAAAGACGAAGAAAAGGGCGGCCTGCTTCGGCCCGCCCTTTTCTTATGGAAAATCCTGGCATCCTCCGGTTCGGGTTATTTGTACGCCGTGACGCCCATGAGTTCGGCGACCTTCACCACCCTGGTGAAGCCGGCCGCCCTGAGCCGCTGCGCCGCCTGGTCGACAAAGCTGCTGCCGCGTTTCACCACATGCGGGTTGCCCGTATAGTGGAACAGGGCTCCGCGCCGCTTCAGCACCCGGTAGATTTCCCGGTAAAACCCCTCCCCGTAGAGCTCCCCGGCGAGGGAGAAGCGGGGCGGATCATGGATGACCGAGTCAAAGGATTCCGTCGCGAGCTCCCGGATGTATGCATCGATATCGGCATGCACCAGATGGATGTCGGGGTCGAAGATCCCCTGCGACCACGGGTTTTTTTGGCGCAGCGCCATGACCGTTGCGCTCCGCTCGACCGAAACGACTTCGCGCGCACCGAGCTTCAGCGCTGCCGCGGCCGCGTAGCCGAGCCCGCTGCAGGTATCCAGAACCCGGTCCCCCTTTTTCACGACTTGCGCGGCCATCTGCCCGGCACTCGCAAAGGGGTTGACCCCCTTCGAGATGTGCATTTTCACCCCGCTGATTTCCAGCAGCGGCGCCTGGTCCGTGGGGACGAGCTTGTAATAGCCGTCGTCTCTGACCTCGAGCACCTCGAGCTCGCCGCTTTGCAAATAGAAGATTCTGTTCTCCTTGCCCGCAATCCGCCGCAGCTCCGCCCGGCTCAGCCGGTTGTCCGCGTCCAGGACCAACTCGTCGCCGCCGAGGGCAAAGGTGCGGCGGGAGAGGTTCAGATCAACCGAAATGTCGATGCGCTCCTCGCCCCTGTCCAGCGCGCCGAGAACCTCGCGGGCCATCGCCGCATGGAACCAGTAACCGTTTTTGTTCATGACCGCCTGCGCGCCGGAAGCTCGCCCCGCTGCTTCCGGCCGGGGGAAAGTGGTTAACGGCAGACGACGATGTTCGCCGTTTGTGACGCCAGGTCAAAAACGACCTTGACCTTCCTGTTTCTCAACTGCCGAAGAACCTGGTCGACCTTATCTTCCAGCGTGCAGCCGGGCTCCCCCCAATCCGCGCCGTCTCTGGTCACGAACTCCTGAACCATCTTCCGCAGCGTATCCGGGTCGAGCCGCTCGTACGGGACATCTATCCCTTCTTCGTGCTGGCCGGCTGGTTTTTTCTGCGACACGCTTTCCCTCGACATGCTGTGGCACCGACGGATATCTGGATCTTATGGGAACCCATTATACCGGTTCCGCAAACAATAAACTCGGGAAAAGCAGGTTCCAGTCCCCTGAGAAACGCAACCTCTCACTACCCCTTCAAATTTGAGACAAATCAGCATAAGATAGGACCATCCCTATTCACCAAACCTGAGCAGAAGAGCCATGTCGAACCAAAAATCAGCGAAACCTGCCCCGATCTATATGACCCCCGCCTGTGCCCGGCGATTGCGGGCCGAACTCAGAGAGACCCTGTACCGGCTGCGGCCCGAGATGGTGAAAACTGCGGCCTGGGCCGCCGGCAATGGCGACCGGAGCGAGAATGCCGATTATCATTACGCCAAAAGAAGGCTCAGGCAGTATGACGGGCGCATCCGTTTTCTGACCAGGCGCCTGGAGAATGCGACGATCGTCGACCCGGTCGAACAGCAGAAGATCGCCAACGGCAGGGTGCTGTTCGGCTGTACCGTCACCGTTGAAAACGAGGCGGGCGAAGAGAAGGTTTTCAGCATCGTCGGCGCCGATGAATTCGACGCCGCGCGCGGCTACGTGAGTTGGACCTCCCCCATCGGCCGTGCCCTTCTCGGCTCGGCAGAGGGCGATCTGGTCACGTTTGCAACTCCCGGCGGCCAGGCCGAACTCGAAATTGTCAAGGTCGAATACAAAGCCCTCGAGTAAGGGTTACCCTGCCCGATATTGTGGCAACGACTCCCTGCGATAATTGCTGATCGTAAACCAATAGAAGAGAGCCACAAATGGATCCTGTCTATCTCGACTACAACGCCACCACCCCCACCGATCCCCTGGCGGCCAGGGAACTCCTCCCCTTCCTGGAGGAATCGTTCGGCAATCCCTCCAGCAATCATCCCTACGGCAGGACGGCGAAGGCGGCGGTGGAACTCGGACGCACGCGCGTGGCGAACCTGCTCGGGTGCGCGCCGGCGGAGATCGTCTTCACCGGCGGCGGGACGGAATCGAACAACCACGCCCTGATCGGCTGCGCCTTCGCCAACCGCGACCGCGGGAATCATCTCATCTCCTCGGCGGTGGAACATCCGGCCGTGCTCGAGCCGCTGAAGTGGCTGGAGCGCTTCGGCTTTACCGTCACTTTGGTGCCAGTGGACGGCAACGGGCGCGTCGATCCGGAGGCGGTGCGGCGGGCGGCAACACCGGCAACCATCCTCATCAGCGTCATGCACGCGAACAACGAGGTCGGGACGCTGCAGCCGCTGGCGGAGATCGGCGCCATCGCCCGCGAGCGCGGCATCCTCTTTCACACCGACGCCGCCCAGTCCGTCGGCAAGGTCCCGACGCGGGTCGACGATCTCGGCGTCGACCTGCTGACGGTGGCCGGGCACAAGCTCTACGCCCCGAAAGGGGTCGGCGCCCTTTACATCCGCTCAGGGGTGAAGATCGACCGCTACCTGCACGGTGCCGGGCACGAAGGGGGACGGCGCGCCGGGACGGAGAACGTCCCGTACATCGCGGCGCTGGGAAAGGCGGCAGAGCTGGCCGGAGAACGGCTGGCGGCGGAGAGTGCGCGGATCATGGCGCTTCGCGACCGTTTCCACGCCCTGCTGGAGGAGCGAGTCGGAGGCGTGCTGCTCAACGGCCACCCGACCGAGCGGCTCCCGAACACGCTGAACCTCAGCTTCGCCGGCGTGACCGGAGCGGAG
>DASPGW010000182.1 GCA_035620395.1 Desulfuromonadales bacterium
CCGCGAACATCGCGGGGGAGTTCCCGGAATGTCGTCGGGATGAGCCGGTCGGCACCCCGCACCTCCCGGGTGGTAATCGTAACATCTTCCCCCGTCACGAGCTCCAGCGCCCCGCCTTCCATCAGGCCGGTGCGGATTTTAGGTCCCTGCAGATCACCGAGGATCGCCACCGCCCTTTGCCGCCGGCGCGACAGCTCACGGATGCGCTGGATCAGCACCACCTTGGACGCCTGGTCCCCATGCGAAAAGTTCAGGCGGAAGACGTCCGCGCCGGCCTCCATGAGGGCAAGCAGCATGGCCTCCGACTCGCTGGCCGGGCCGACGGTGGCGACAATCTTGGTGCGGCGGAACATGGCATCTCCTCCCTTGCCGGTCCCGGATGGTTTAGCTGCCGGAACTGAAAAAGACCCTCCCCGCACGGGAAGGGCCTGGGGTACCGCGGGTCGCGGCCGTCCGGATCAATGGTGGTAACGGCCCTTGTACTCGGTGTGCGCCTTGTCCGGGCCCTTGTGGCAACGAAAGCAGCGTTCCTCCGTCACCTTCTTCTGCTCGATGGGCGAAGCTTGTGGCGGCAGCACCGACTCCGGCCTCTGCCACGGGTTCTTGCCGGTTTCGTCGGTCAGCATGGCCGGCGAATAGGCCACCTTCCAATCGGCGCTGATCTGCTTGGTATGGCACTGGTCACACCCCCCGGGAGGCGGAATGGCCTTCCACGAACCGAACATGGCGCAGCCGACAAGGAACGCGGTAAAAAGAACCGGCGCGAGCATTTTCTTCATGAGAGCCCCTGCTTTCCTTTCTTCTTGAATATTTGGCGAAACTATAACATACCCCTCGGGGGTGGCAAACGGCAAAACACCGCAAATGGCAAAACGGTTGCCGCCTGCCTGCCGGCTGTGCTATGTATAGTTTTTTGCCGCCGAATGGAGCGTTTATCCTTATGTTTCGCATGAATCCAGGCAAATACTGGCGCCTCGCCCTGCTCGGGCTGGCCGGCTGCTTTCTCGCCGGAGTACTGGCCCTGCTCGGTGCCTACCTGTATGTTTCCAACTCCCTTCCCCGGGTCGACACTCTGGCCGACTACCGCCCCCCTGTCATCACCCGTGTCTTCGGCGACGACGGCACGGTCATCGCGGAGTTTTACAAGGAACGGCGGATCGTTGTTCCCGTCTCACGCATGCCAAAGCAGCTCATTCAGGCCTTCGTCGCCGCCGAGGATGCCAATTTCTTCCAGCACCAGGGGGTCGACTTCGTCTCCATTCTACGGGCCGCCATCAAGAACCTGCTGGCCGGCGGCATCGTTCAGGGAGGGAGCACGATTACCCAGCAGGTCGCCAAAAGCCTGCTGCTGACGCCCGAGAAAAAATTTTCCCGCAAGTTCAAGGAGGCCATCCTCGCCTGGCGCATGGAGCAGAAGCTCTCCAAGGACGATATCCTCTACCTCTACCTGAATCAGATTTTCCTCGGCCACGGCGCCTACGGCGTCCAGGCGGCCAGTGAAAACTACTTCGACAAGGACGTCGAGGCACTCACCCTGGCCGAGATGGCCATGCTCGCCGGTCTCCCCCAGGCGCCTAGCCGCTACTCGCCCTATGAGCACCTCGCCCGGGCCAAGGAGCGGCAGAAGTACGTGCTCGGCCGCATGGTGCATGAGGGCTACATCACCGAAGCCACTGCCCAGGCGGCCTTCGCCAGGGAACTCACCATCCACCCGCGGGTCAACCGGCACGTCGCCGGCGCTGCCTACTTTGCCGAACAGGTGCGCCGTTACCTGGAGCAGACCTACGGCGATGAAGCGCTCAATACCGGCGGCCTGCAGGTCCACACCACCATGGACGTGGCGATGCAGGAAGCGGCAGAGCGCGCGGTTCGGCAGAACCTGCATGAGCACGACAAGCGGCAGGGATACCGCGGCCCGCAGAAAGTCCTTTCCGAGGGGGAAGAGCGCGAGTTCCTCGCCGAGCAGGCGATCGCCCTTGAAAAACGGCCTCCGGTTCCCGGGGAGCTGCTCAAGGCCGTTCTCAGCGGCGGCACTGGCAAGTTTCTGCAGGTACGCATTGGCCGCAGCGGTGGCGAGATTCCCTTGGAGTCTACCAGTTGGGCCGGCCCATTGCGGGTCGTCAGTCGCGACAAGACCCCGGGCAAAGCCCGCCTGCCGATCGGCTCACTGCTCGAAGTGCGCGTCGAGAAGCGGCGCGCCGACGGCTCGCTGCTGCTTTCCCTCGACCAGACCCCGCTGACGGAGGGCGCCCTGGTTGCCCTGGAGCCCGGCAGCGGCCATGTCAAGGCCATGGTCGGCGGCTACGATTTCGCCCGCAGCCAGTTCAATCGGGCACTCCAGGCTCGCCGGCTGCCGGGCTCCGCGATCAAACCGCTCATCTATGCCGCGGCCCTTGACAAGGGTTACACTCCGGCCTCTGTCATTCTCGACACCCCGATAATCTACAAGGATCGGCTGGAGAGCGGGGAATTAACCGAATGGAAACCGAAGAACTACGATGAGAAGTTCTACGGTGCTGTTTCGGTGCGTTCCGCTCTGACCCACTCGATGAACATCATCACCATCAAGATGCTTGAGGATATCGGCGTCAGCTATGCCGCCAGCTACGCCAGGAAACTCGGCATCACCTCTCCCATGGCTCGTGACCTGACCATGGCTCTCGGCTCCTCCGCCCTGACCCCCATCGAGTTGGCCACCGCCTATAACGTATTTGCCAGCAGCGGCGTCCGGGTGAGTCCTGCCTACATCACCCGGATTGCCGACCGAGACGGCCGCATCCTCGAGTCGGTCGATCCTGTCGACTTCCCGGAGGGACCGAAGCAGGGACAACGTCTCATTCCGCAGACGGCAGAACGGGTGATCTCGCCTGAAACTGCCTATCTGGTCACCAACCTCATGGAGAGCGTCGTACGCAACGGGACCGGTGCCCGCGCTCAGGCACTCGGTCGGCCGGTCGCCGGCAAAACCGGGACCACCAACGATATGAAGGACGCCTGGTTCGCCGGCTTCGTGCCGCAACTGGTGGCGGTTTCGTGGATCGGCTATGATCAGGAGCGGTCCCTGGGGAGGGGTGAAACCGGCTCCCGCGCCGCCCTGCCCGGGTGGCTCGCCTTCATGCAGGAGGCGGTCAAGGGGATGGAGCCTCTCGATTTTCCGGTTCCCGACGGCGTCGAATTCCGCCCCATCGACAGGGAAACCGGGTTGCTCGCCCCGGGAGACAGCACTCAGGCCTACATCGAGGCCTTCGCCAGCGGTACCGCCCCAACCCGTTACGCGCTCGACGCCAAACGGCCCAAGGCCCGGGACTTCTTCCGCCTCGACAGCGAAGACAATTACTGATTTTCAATTCATCGGACCGCTGAAAAGGCCACACCCATCAGGATGTGGCCTTTTTGATGTCCGAAGGTCGGCAAGCAGGCCAAGGACCGTCCGCCACTGCTGTAAAGCAATCCCTTGGCTGGTCGCGATCCTTGAACGGCAAAACCGGTACAGGGAGGAGGCGTCCCCGGTACCGGCTTTGATCCGCAAACGTGAGAAAGAAACGAAAGGAAGAAGGTTTCTCCGGCCCGCCTGCCACAACAGGCCTTCGATGGTTAACAGTATAACCCGGTGAGTACAGGTTTCCACGTGCCGACGCGTGAAAATTCCGCGAAGGATGGGCGGTGTGGAGTGTGGATTTGCGCAGTTTCAAGGGACAGGGCAGCCTCGACGGCCCCCAGGGTGCTCTCCTCATTTCGACTTGTTTACCCCGATCCGCGGGCAGAGCTCGAACACCGGGCATGTGGAGCAGAGGGGAACCGGGGCCTTGCAGATACGCCGGCCGTGAAAAATGAGAACGTGGCTGGCCCAGGTCCACTTCTCTTTCGGCAGCAGCCGGCAGAGATCACGCTCGATCTTCCCGGGATCTCTTTCCCGGGTCCAGCCCAGTCGGGTCGCGACACGCCCGACATGGGTGTCGACCACCATACCCGGGACGCCAAAGGCGTTGCCAAGCACTACATTGGCGGTCTTGCGCCCGACGCCGGGAAGTGCTGTCAGCTCCTCCATGGTCTGCGGCACCTCGCCTCCGTGACGTTCAATGAGGGCCGATGCGCAGCCAATCAGGCTTTTTGCCTTGTTCCGGAAGAAACCCGTAGAGCGGATGTCCTGCTCCAGTTGGTCGAGGTCGGCCTCGGCATAAGCCCTGGCATGGGGATATTTGCGAAACAGATCCCTGGTGACCAGGTTCACCCGCACATCGGTGCACTGCGCCGAGAGGATGGTCGCCACCAGCAGTTCCAGGGGGCTGGTGAAGTTCAAGGCAATGCAGGCGTCAGCATGGACCTGCTCCAGGATGGCAAGAACCCGGCCGGCCTCTTGTCTCGGCTTCATCTGCGTCATGCGCCCCTCTCACTCGCTCCGTTGCTGCACGCGCGGTTTGACTCCGGCAATCCCTGCAGGGTCACCAATCCATCAACTGTTTCCACAGTCTTATCCACAGGCATGATAGCCAGCCCCCCCCTTACCCCGGGGCGATTTCCATCCGGCTGTGGCTGAGTTTTTCAAGTTTGAGGTAGGTGCGGGGATCGCAAATCTGCACCGTCAGGACGAGAGGCAGGTGGGAAGAAGCGTTACGGGCGAGTGTCCCGCGCGGAATCATTGCATCGACCACTCGCAGATCACCGCAGAGGTAGGCCCGGTCTCTTGTCACCAGCGGCCAGCGGGCCGGAAAGGTGGCACTCCAGAGCGGTCCCCGGGCCTTGCGCAGACGGCCGGAGAGATAAGTGCCGCCCGGGCCTCCCCCCATGTCGGCGAAATCGCCCAGAACCAGCACGGGGCAGGCCAGACTGCGGTTGCCGAGGATGTCCGGGCCGAGGAGCCTGGCCATCTGGCCATGGCGGCCAGCCGCATCGAGGCGCAGATTGATCAGGTGCACCCGCTTGCCGGCAACATCCAGATCGGCCCGCAGACAGCAACCGCCATGAAGATCGAAGGCGCAGATGCCCCGCAGTGGATAATAGGAGAGAAACGCGTTGCTGCAATCGGCATGGTCATAGCGCCGCATGCCGAGGCGTTCGGCCAGGTAGGCGAGGTACTCCTGACCAGAGGCGGATTCGATTTCCTGCAGGGCAACGATATCGGGTGCCGCTTCGCCGATGACCTGGAGAATGCGGTCGGGGTCGACATTGTCGTCGCCGCCTCGGCAACCGTGGATATTGTAGGTCATGATGCGGATGGTAGTCACAACACCCCCTCCTGCTTCAAGACTGCCCTCGACAGTTCACCCGTTCCACGGCCGCAGCCTTCGCGGCCGAGAGCTACTCCTTGAGCCTCTTGGCCCCTTTGATGAGGACCGGCTCCACCGGAAAGTCCTGAAAAAGCGCGTCTCGCCTATGCGTAGGACCGGCAGCAATCTTATCGACCACATCCATGCCCTCAACGACTCTGCCGAAGACGGCATAACCATACGCAGAGGGGGCTTTGCTCTGGTGGTTGAGAAAACCATTATCCTTGAGATTGATGAAAAACTGGCTGGTGGCACTGTCAACCACGTTCGTTCGCGCCATGGCAATCGTCCCGCGATCGTTTTTCAGTCCGTTGTCGGCTTCGTTCTTTATGGGCGGACGGGTCTTTTTTTGCACCCCTTCTGCAGAAAAACCACCCCCCTGGATCATGAAATCCTTGATGACCCGGTGAAAGATCGTGCCCTCGAAATAGCCTGCATCCACATAGTCCAGGAAATTTTTTACCGTTACCGGAGCCTTGTCATCGTAAAGTTCGAGCTTGATATCGCCACGGGTGGTCTGGAGCACCACGTACTCTTTGGCAAAAGCTGGTCCGGCCAGCAACAACAACACTAGTCCGCAGAAAGCGCTTCGCAACATGATATTTTCTCCTTTTCCCGTTCAGGCCCCTTCAGGTTTGAGTTCCCGCAGCATCAGGTCGGCCACCGCCTGGCGGGCCTCTTTTCCCGCGTAGAGAATAAGATACATCTGTTCAATGATCGGTGCCTCCACCCCCAGCTTGCGGGTCAACTGGTAGGCGGAAAGGGTCGTTTTGACACCCTCGGCCACCATCTTCATCCCGCCCAGAATCTCTTCGAGTTTTCTGCCCCGTCCCAGCTCCATCCCCACGGTTCGATTTCGGGAAAGGTCGCCGGTGCAGGTCAACACCAGGTCTCCCATTCCGGCCAGGCCGGCAAAAGTTGCCGGGTTGGCTCCCATCGCCGTGCCGAGGCGGGTCATCTCCGCCAAGCCCCGGGTAATGAGGGCCGCCCGGGTATTGTAGCCGAAACCCAGGCCATCGGAAACCCCGGCCGCCACGGCAATGACGTTTTTCAGGGCGCCGCCGAGTTCAACGCCGATGACGTCGTCGTTGGTATAGACACGGAAGGTCTCGGTACTGAAGACCTCCTGAACCCTGCGGGCAACATCCACCCGGCTGGCAGCCGCGACCACGGCGGTCGGCATGCCGGCGGCCACTTCCCGGGCAAAGGATGGTCCCGAGAGAAAGGCCAGTCCCTCGGCAATCTCAATCGGCAGGACCTCAAGAAGAACTTCGGACATCGGCAGCAGAGTATCGTTCTCGATCCCCTTGGCGGCGGACACAAGCAGCGCGCCAGGCTCGATGTCTGCCGCCGCCTGCTTCATCACACTCCGCATGACCTGCGAGGGGGGCACCAGCACCAGCAGTTCGCGGCTGGCGACGGCCTCCCTGAGGTCGGCGGTAAAGGTCAGGCCGGGCGCCAGGGTAAATCCGGGCAGATAGAGGTCGTTTTCGCGGGTTTCAGCCATCCGCGCGACCAGTTCCTTTTCATAGGCCCAGAGGGTTACGTCAAACCCTTTTCTGGCCAGCAGGTCGGCAAGAGTCGACCCCCAGCTGCCAGCACCGATGACTCCAATTTTCATGGCAGAGTTCCCGTCTAGATGGCTTTTTTCTTCTTGCGCATGCGCTCCTGGACCTGTTCGATCTTCTTCGCCACTGCTTCGGTATTGGGATAAGCCCCCGTCAGTGATTCGAGCACCCTCAGTGCCTCGCTCAGCTCTTCCCGCTCTTCCAGCGAGGTGGCCAGGCCATAGCGCGCCTCGAGGGCGTAGGTACTCTCCGGCCACCGCTCGGAAACCCGGCGGAAAACAGCCTCGGCCTCCCTGGGGTGTCCCTCGAGCGACCAGGTGACGGCGATGCGATATTCAACTTCGGGCAGCAAGGCACTGCCAGGGAAGTTTTTCAGCAGGCTCTCGAACTCGATGCGGGCCTGCTCGAAGTTTTCCAGGCGAAAGTAGGTATCCGCGACTTCGTACTGAATGCGGTCACCGCCTTCTGCTCCGCTGTCGAGAAGTTTCTGGTAGGCGACGATCGCCCGCGGGTAGTCGCGCAGCCGGTTCTTGTAGATATCGGCCACCTGCCGCTGGGCACGGCGTGATAGTTCCGTGTTCGGATAGTCCTTTTCCACCAGCAGGTAGGCCAGCACCGCCTCGTGGTAGTTCTGCAGATAGAGGTTGAGGATCTCCCCCGCCTGAAAGATGGCCTGGGGCGCCTGGGAGTAACTCGGATGATGCTCGTAAATCCGGCGGAAAGCCTCGACCGCCTGCTCGTACCGCTGCTCCTCGAGCAGCGCCTCGGCCTGGCTGAAATCATCCGTCAGCAACTCACCGAGGTGTGTCATGTAGTAGATCAGTCCGCCGAAGAGCAGAATCAGGATGAGCAGGGCGCCACGGATCAGAAGTCGGTGTTTCTTAGAATTCTTCCTCCGCCTCTTCAGTTCCTCCCGCAAAATCCTCTTCTTCAGCTTCTGAATCTCCATGCTCTTCGTCCTTCTCGGCGAGTTTGGCCACCGCCACGATCCGCTCTCCCGGCTCCAGCACCATCAGACGCACGCCCTGGGTGTTGCGACCGATGACCGAAAGATGGGCAACTCCTGTGCGCAACACCTTACCGCGGTCCGTGATGAACATCAGATCATCATCCTCGTCGACCAGTTTGATGTCGACCACCTTGCCGTTGCGTTCGGAGGTCTTGATGGTGATGATCCCCTTGCCGCCACGGCTCTGCACACGGTATTCATCAAGGTCGGTGCGCTTGCCGTAGCCGTTTTCGGTGACCGTCACCAGGGTGGCGGCAGTGGCATCGGTGACCGTCTCCATGCCGATCACCCGGTCGTCGTCCTCGAGCAGCATACCCCGGACGCCGCGGGCCGTGCGGCCCATGCTGCGGACGTCCCCTTCCGGGAAGCGGATCGACTTGCCGTTGCGGCTCGCCAGCAGGATGTCGGTCGAACCGTCGGTCAGACGGGCGGCAATCAACCGGTCTCCCTCGTCGATGGTCAGGGCGATGATGCCGCCGGCGCGGGGATTGGCGTACGCCATCAATTCGGTTTTCTTGACTGTCCCCTGCTGGGTGGCGGTGATGATGAACTTGCCGTCGACGAATTCCTTGACCGGTAAAATGGTCGTTACCTTTTCGCCGGAGGCGAGCTGCAGCAGATTGACGATCGCCTTGCCGCGCGAGGCCCGTCCGCCCTGCGGAATCTCATGGACCTTGAGCCAGTAGACCTTGCCGAGGTCGGTGAAGACCATGATGTAGGAGTGGGTCGAAGCGATGAAGAGCCTCTCGACGAAATCCTCCTCCTTCGGCCGCATCCCGGTTTTCCCCTTGCCGCCGCGACGCTGGGCGCGGTAGAGGGAGACGGCATTGCGCTTGATGTAGCCGCCGTGGCTGACGGTCACCACCATGTCCTCCTCGACGATCAGGTCCTCCAGAGAGAGTTCGCCGGTCTTCTCGATGATCTCCGTGCGGCGGGCGTCGCCGAAGCGCTCCTTGATCTCCAGCAGCTCGGTCTTGATGATGTTGAGGATCTCCACCTCGCTCGCCAGAATCTCCTTGAGCCGCTTGATCAGGGCGAGGATGTCGTTGTACTCGGCGATGATCTTGTCCCGCTCCAGGCCGGTGAGGCGGTGCAGACGCATGTCGAGGATAGCTTGGGCCTGCAGCTCGGAGAAGGCGAAGCGTCCCATCAGCCGCTCTTTGGCCTCGGCCGGATTGGCGCTGGTCTTGATGATCTGGATGACCTCGTCGAGGTTCTCCAGGGCGATCTTGAGTCCTTCCAGGATGTGGGCTCTTGCCTCGGCCTTCTTCAGGTCGAAGATGCAGCGCCGGGTGACGATCTCCTTGCGGTGCTCGATGAAGCGGTCGAGCACCTCGCGCAGGGTGAGGACGCGCGGCTGGCCGGCGACAATGGCCAACATGATGATCCCGAAGGAGGACTGCATCTGGGTCATCTTGTAAAGCTGGTTGAGTATGACCTGGGGGATGGCCTCCTTCTTCAGCTCGACGACGATGCGCATGCCGTCGCGGTCCGACTCGTCGCGCAGGTCGGCAATCCCCTCGATCTTCTTTTCCTTGACCAGGTCGGCGATCTTCTCGATCAGGCGCGCCTTGTTGACCTGGAAAGGGATTTCCGAGACGACGATGCTCTCCTTGCCGGTGCGCCGGTCCTTTTCCACCAGGGCACGGGCCCGCATCTGGACGATGCCCCGGCCGCTGCGGTAGGCCTCGCGGATCCCCTCGCGCCCGAGGATGAAGGCTCCGGTCGGGAAATCGGGACCTGGAATTCTCCTGATCAGCTCTTCATAGTCGAGGGTCGGGTCGTCGATCACGGCGATCAGCCCGTCGATGACCTCGCGTAGGTTGTGAGGCGGAATCTTCGTCGCCATGCCGACAGCGATCCCCTCGGAGCCGTTGACCAGCAGGTTGGGGAACTTGCAGGGGAGCACCAGCGGCTCCTGCAGCGAGTCGTCGTAGTTCGGGCCGAAGTCGACCGTTTCCTTGTCGATGTCGGCCAGCAATTCGTGCGCCAGGCGGGACATGCGCACTTCGGTGTAACGCATGGCGGCGGCCGAATCACCGTCGACGGAACCGAAGTTTCCCTGACCATCGACCAGCGGGTAGCGCAGGGAAAAGCTTTGCGCCATGCGCACGATGGTGTCGTAGGCTGCCGTGTCGCCATGCGGGTGGTATTTACCGATGACGTCACCGACCACGCGGGCCGATTTCTTGTACGGCTTGTTCCACTCGTTGCCCAGCTCGCTCATGGCGAAGAGGACCCGCCGGTGCACGGGCTTGAGGCCGTCGCGCACGTCGGGCAGGGCCCGGCCGATGATGACGCTCATCGCATAGTCCATGTAGGACTTGCGCATTTCGTCTTCGATGTTGACGCTGATCTTGTTCTGTTGATTAAGCACGATTTTCCTCCGGAAAATCAGGCTAGAGGCCATAGGCTAAAGGCTTGAGGAAAAAAGTCTTTCCTCGTGCCTCGTGCCTCTAACCTCGCGCCCGCTTTTTAGATGTCCAGATTCGACACGTTGAGGGCGTTGTTTTCGATAAACTCGCGGCGCGGTTCGACCTGGTCCCCCATCAGAATGGTAAATATCTCGTCGGCCTCGACGGCATCCTCAATTCTGACCTGGAGCAGCACTCGTTTTCCCGGCTCCGGATTCATTGTCGTTTCCCAAAGCTGTTCGGGATTCATTTCCCCCAGTCCCTTGTAGCGCTGAATGTATTGTCCCTTCTTTGCCCGGTCAATAAAGAACTGCAGCAGCTCCTGGCGGTTGGCGACCGTCGCCTCTTCTTTACCTTCACTGGCGATGAAGGCCTTCTCTCCCAGACAGATATCTTCTACCTTCCGGTAGGCCGGCAACAGCAACTTGTTGTATTCGTGGGAGGAAAGAGCCTCCAGAGTCGCCTGGTCGATCCGGGCGCGAATGTTCCCCAGGGTGAATAGGATACGGGCCGGCTCCTGCAACACCTCGAAGCTCGCCCTCGGCTCGACTGCTCTGAGCTTTTCCGCCAGGGGGTTGAGGTCGACCATATCGGCAAAGCCGTTCTGGATCTTTCCGTCAACGAAGATGCGCAGGACCTCGCTGTTTACCCCCTTGTGCACCATCTTCTCGAAGTGCTCATTGAAATCGATGATGTTGCGCAGCGTCGGGATAATCTGTCTCCCGCGCATCACCTTGCCGCTCTTCTCCATCTGCACGCTCATCCCCTCGACCCCTTCATCGAGCAGGTAGTCGAGGAGCGCCGTTTCGTCCTTGAGGTAGATTTCCTTTTTGCCCCGCTTGGCCTTGTAGAGTGGGGGCTGGGCGATATAAAGATGGCCGCGCTCCACCAGTTCCGGCATCTGGCGGAAGAAGAAGGTGAGCAGCAGGGTACGAATGTGCGAGCCGTCGACGTCAGCGTCGGTCATGATGATGATGCGGTGGTAGCGCAGCTTGGCGATGTCGAAATCTTCCTTGCCGATGCTGGTCCCCATCGCCGTAATCAGGGTACGGATCTCGTTGGAAGTGAGCATCTTGTCGAAGCGCGCCTTCTCGACGTTAAGGATCTTCCCCTTGAGCGGCAGGATCGCCTGTGTACGGCGGTCCCGCCCCTGCTTGGCGCTGCCGCCGGCGCTGTCCCCCTCGACCAGGTAGATTTCGCAGAGTGCGGGGTCCTTCTCCTGGCAGTCGGCCAGTTTTCCGGGCAGGGCGAGTCCGTCCATGGCGCCTTTGCGCCGGGTGAGGTCACGGGCCTTGCGCGCCGCCTCCCGGGCGCGGGCCGCTTCGATCCCCTTTTCCAGTATCTTGCGCGCTACCTGGGGGTTCTCCTCCAGGTAGCTGGCCAGCTTCTCGTTCATCAGGGTTTCGACATACCCCTTGATCTCCGAGTTCCCCAGTTTGGTCTTGGTCTGCCCCTCGAACTGCGGATCGGGAACCTTCACCGAGATGACCGCCGCCATTCCTTCGCGCAGGTCGTCGCCGGAAATGGTCGTCTTGATGTTCTTGAGCAGATTATTGGCGGTAGCGTAGGTGTTCATGGTACGGGTCAGCGCCGCCTTGAAACCGATCAGGTGCGTGCCGCCCTCGTGGGTATTGATGTTGTTGGCGAAGGAGAAGATCTTCTCATCGTAGCCGTCGTTGTACTGGATGGCTACTTCGATCTCCACCCCTTCCTTCTCTCCTTTGAAGAAGATTGGGGATGGGTGTAGAGGGGTCTTGGCGCGATTGATATATTCCACGAAGGAGGCGATTCCCCCTTCGTAGTGGAAATCGTGCCGCTTTTCACTGCGCTCGTCGAGGATATGGATGCGGACGCCGCCGTTGAGGAAGGCCAGCTCGCGCAGACGCTGAGAGAGTGTTTCGAAGGAAAACTCCGTGGTTTCGAATATTTCAGGATCAGGCCAGAAGGTTATATGGGTGCCTCGTTTGGCCGTTTCTCCCTCTTCCTGCAGCGGCGCCACAGGCACTCCCCGATGGTAGGTCTGGCGATAGACACGGCCGCCGCGTCTAATTTCCAGTTCGAGCCGCTCCGAGAGGGCATTGACAACGGATATTCCAACGCCATGCAGGCCACCGGAGACCTTGTAGCTGTCGCTGTCGAACTTGCCGCCAGCGTGCAGTACGGTCATAACCACTTCGGCTGCAGATTTTTTTTGTGTCGAATGCATCTCTACCGGAATGCCGCGTCCGTTGTCCTCCACAGAGACCGAGCCGTCGACGTGAATAACCACGGAAACAGCATCGCAATGTCCGGCCAGGGCTTCATCGATGGAATTGTCGACAACTTCGTAGACCAGATGATGCAGTCCCATCGGTCCCGTGGACCCGATATACATGGCGGGCCGTTTGCGTACTGCGGAGAGGCCTTCAAGCACCTTGATGCTTTCTGCTCCGTATTCCTTTTCAATCAGTTCCGTCATATTTTCCTCATTCTCGAGAGTCTTCCTGAACAGTTCCCTGCGAGACCCGAAAAAAACGGGCCTGCTGGAGACCTTCTTTCAGCAAAGGCTGAATGTCCGTCGTAGTAATGAAGACCTGCCCGCGACGTTCCAACAGAAAGCGGAAAAAAAATCCTTGCCGCTGCCGGTCAAGTTCCCCGGTCATGTCATCCAAGAGCAAAACCGGTGATTCTCCTATTTGTTTCTCCAGATCCATGATTTGGGCGGTTTTAAAAGCCAGCATATAGGATCGCTGCTGTCCCTGTGAACCAAACATCCGCAGCGGGCGACCTTCGACCAGAAAAAGAGGGTCGTCCCGATGCGGTCCGGCCAACGTTTGTCCGATATCTCGTTCCCTTTGACGCTGTTTTGCAAGTTCACGCCGCAGGGATTGACGAAAGTTCTCTTCGTCAGGCGCGGAAGCCGGATAATGCAGATCGGCATCTTCATGTCCGCCGGTAATATTTCGGTAGGTCTCACGCAGTAGGGGCAGCAAACGCTCAAGGTAACATTGACGATCAAACCGAATGCGAGCGCCAGTGTTAATCAACTGCTCCGTCCAGGGGACTATTTCCGGTTCGCTCCTTCCTTCCTTTAAAAGACGGTTTCGTTGAAGCAAACTGCGCTCGTATTGCTGCGCTCTTTCGAGGTAAGACGGCTCTGCCTGATAAATAGCACGGTCAAGGAGAGCTCGACGGCCGGCAGGGTACCCTTTGATCAGGCCGACCTCTTCAGGGGAAAAAAGGACCGGGCGCAAATAGCCCATAAAAAGTCCTGCTTTTTTGACCTCCTTGCCATCTACTTTGGCTGATTTACCGGCCACGCTGATAGACAGTTCAATCCTGCGGCGAACGCCCTGACAGATTAAGTCTCCCGCAATTCGACTTCCTGGTGTGTTATGGCGAATTAGTTCTTCGCTCTTGTTGCTGCGAAAACTGCGGAGGTTTCCCAATAGATAAATGCCTTCAAGGAGGTTTGTCTTCCCCTGGGCATTATTACCCCATAAAATATTGAATTCAGGATCCGGATCAATAGCAACTTTTTCGATGTTGCGATAATCATTTAGAAAAAGTTTATGAATATGCATGATAATTCGAACTCATCATGAAAAAAGCCTTTTCACAAAGGCTTTTTTCATCACCAATCCGGCATTTTTCTACAGTCGCATGGGCATGACGACGGCGAGAAAATCATCATCGCCTTTAGAACGAATGAGTCCTGGTGACAGATTATCCTTTATTTGTAGAAGAACCTGATCACCACCCTGGGCTTGAAGAATATCAATAAGATATCGGGCATTGAAACCGATGGAAATTTCTGCCCCCTCATAGAGAACTTCCATGTCTTCACGAGCATCACCCAAATCGGGGTTCGAGGAGGATAATTCCATTAAATCTTTTTTTAAAATAATTTTTACCCCACGAGACTTTTCACTTGAAAGTATAGACATGCGACGAAGCGCATGTAAAAAGGTATCTTGACCTATTTGGACAGTTAAATTATTGCTTTTAGGTATGACTCGATTATAGTCCGGAAATTCGCCGTCAACCAGGCGCATAACGACAATGGTCTGATCTTTTTTAATAACAGCATTATTATCCATGAAACCGAGATATATTTCACTATCCCCTTCATCTGCAATTTTTTTAAGTTCGAAAATACCTTTTCGTGGAAATATTACGCCTTTTTGTAGTTGTTCTATTTGAGTATTATTAATTTCTCTTTGAATAGTAGCAAGGCGATGTCCATCTGTTGCCACCATACGGAGTAAATTTCGTCCGCTTTCTTCTAATGTTTTAAAATAAATTCCATTTAAATTATATTTGCTTTCGTCAGTTGAAATGGAAAAAAAAGTTTTTTCAATCATCTCTTTAAGTAGAGAGCTTTTTATTATAATGAAATTATCTTCTTCAGGTTTAGGAAAATAAGGAAATTCTTCAGCAGACAATCCGACTATGTTAAAAAAAGCTTTTCCACAACGTATTTCTATCCAGCAATTTTCTTTTGAAATAAATGAAATTTCCTTTTCAGGAAGCTCTTTAATTATTTCATGAATTTTCTTTGCTGATACAGTTACTTTTCCTGGAGTTTTTACTGCAGCTGGATAAATTGCTTTCATTCCAACTTCCAGGTCTGTGGCTGTTAAATGAATTTCTCCATCACTTGCCTCTATGAGGACATTGGAAAGAATTGGAATGGTATTCCTTTTTTCTACAATCCCCTGGACGCGACTCAATCCTTTGAGAAAAACCTCCTTTTCAACCGTAAAATGCATGAGGCCCTCCTTTAACAGGCTACTGTTTCTATTATTTTATAAATTCTTTTAGTCTATAGTAATAATAGCTGTGAATTAGTGGATAAATTTAAATTTGTCTGTAAAAATAGTTATTTATCCTGTTTATAAACCTGTATGAAAAAACTTGCTTTCACTGGCATGTCTGTTGATAAGGTTTTAATGTTTTTAGTTTTCCCCAGCATATACCGTTTTATTCACACAGGGGGTGAATCGTTTTATATTGAATTTTTTTAGTGAAGAAAACCGTTTTTTATTCCATTAATAATGGATCTCAATTGAAAATCCTGGTCCAACTGCTTCTCTATTTTTTTTATGGCATGAATAATAGTTGAATGGTCTTTCCCGCCGAAACGTTCGCCAATCTCTGGATATGAACATGATGTAAGTTGCCGTGCCAAGTACATGGCAATTTGTCGTGGTAAAACAAGGGCTTTAAGGCGCTTGGGTGATTTAAGGTCGGCGACTTTAATATTGAAGTGGTTCGCTACAATTTTCTGGATTTCCTCTACGGTAATTTCCCGGTTTTTTTCTACCAAAATATCTTTGAGAATTTCTCGTGCCATAGACAGACTTACCGGTGTGGAAGTCAGGCTGGCATAAGCACCTATACGGATGAGAAAACCTTCCAATTCCCGCACATTACTGCTAACCGAAGTGGCCAGAAACTGGGTTACCTCTTCTGGCAGTTCAATTCCGTTATGTTCTGCTTTCATCTTCAATATAGCCTGTTTCGTTTCTACGTCTGGCGGTTGGATGTCGGCGATGAGTCCCCATTCAAAACGTGAACGCAGTCTTTCTTCCAACCCTGGAATTTCCTTTGGAAATTTATCTGAAGTAACAACTATTTGTTTGTGCGATTCATAAAGAGCGTTGAACGTGTGAAAAAATTCTTCCTGGGTTCGCTCTTTACCTGCAATAAACTGAACATCATCTATTAGAAGGACGTCCATGGAACGAAATTTGTTGCGAAATTCATCCATCTTTGCATATCTTAAGGAATTGATGAGCTCATTCATGAATTTTTCCGAGGTGTAGTAGCATACCCGCATCCCGGGATTTTTTTTCATGATGGCATTGCCGATGGCATTCACCAAATGCGTTTTTCCAAGTCCAACCCCACCGTAAATAAATAAAGGATTGTAGGTTGTCGCCGGGTTGCTTGCTACGGCCATTGCTGCTGCATAGGCGAACTGATTGGATGAACCAGCAACAAATTCATCGAAAACATACTTGCTATTAATGTTTCCCGTTCCGTTCCATTCACGCTGTTGGTTTTCTCGTGAAATATCAACCGGGGGAATATGACGAGTCGTTTCAATCTCGGAAATATTGGATTCCTTTTCCTGGAGATTGTTCCTGATTTCCAGTTGAATTCGATAGGCCACAGCGCCAATTCGGGAAACAGTTTCCCGGATCATCGGTATATAGTGGTCCCGTATCCAGTCACGGACGAAGCGGTTGGGAACCTCCAGCCGTATTACATCCTTTTCAACGCTGACAAAGCGAATAGCCTTGATCCAGGTGGAAAAATGCTGGGGATTCAGGGATTGCTCGAGATGAGCAAGTGTTTCTTGCCAGAGTCGATTCATGAATAGATCAATAGACGGTACCGTCAGGTGTTATTCTTTTGGTTAGGAACGGAGGATAATTAACACTTATCCACAGATTTGCCAACAGTTGTGGATAATGGTTTTTTCTTATCCAAAAAGGCGTGTTTTGCCGTTTTTGACACTCTATCCGAGCGGGTTGATGGACGCTTAAAGCTAACAGAGCTCCTAACCATTTGCAAGAATTTTCTAGCCTTTGCTTCCCCTGTGTTTGTTGGCTGAATGACCCCTGTTGTTCGTTTCATCTTGACAGGAAGGGCTAAATGTGTTTAAAGATACCCTTTGCCGAAAGTTAAAATAAGCTGGATTAAAAAATAATTAAGGAGTCATTATTATGAGCAAACGCACATACCAGCCGAGCCGAATTAAGAGAAAACGTACGCATGGTTTCCGTAAACGTATGCAGACCAAAAACGGTCAAATAGTTCTTAAACGGCGCCGTGCTAAAGGCCGCAAGCAACTTTCGGTTTCCATCCCGACAAAGTAATTGGACGTTCTCGTTACTATCAGGGACGGGAAGACCTTTCCGCCCACTTGCCGGCTCCATTGCCGTAAGGAATTCGATCATGTCTGGAAAGGTGGGCGCAGATATCACACCGCTCATTTTCTAGTCATTGTTATGCAAAGGCCTTCTGGCCCCACCAGACTTGGGTTGACTGTCAGCCGTAAGATTGGTGGGGCCGTTGCGCGTAATCGCGTCAAACGAATTCTGAGAGAATTTTTTCGCCTCTCATATGACCTATGGCCTTTTCCGGTTGACCTGGTAGTTGTCGCCAGGCAGGGGGCAGGAAAACTTTCGTACGCGGAATTAGCAGATGAGTTGGATATTTCGAAGGTCGTTCGTGCGACCCTGAGTCCATCATGTTCAAAAAAGCAGCTTTGATAACGATTCACTTTTATCAGTACTTCCTCTCTCCCCTTAAAGCACCCTCTTGCCGTTTTTATCCTTCCTGTTCCACCTATGCACTCCAGGCTATTGATAAGTATGGGATAGGGAGGGGGTTATTGATGAGCCTCAGGCGAATTGGCCGTTGTCATCCCTGGCACCCGGGTGGCCATGATCCCATTCACTGAGGGCAGTTACAAGATTGCATTCAAACAGGAGTTTTTCGGTGGAAAATAAAAATGTCGTAGTAGCTCTCATTCTCATGCTGGCTGTTTGGTTAGGATATTCCTTTCTTTTTCCTCCTCAGCAGCCCGCGCCTACATCTCCTCCTTCCTCGGCGCAAACCGAACCGGCACCGGTCTTGCCAGCACCATCGATCAATATTGCGACGGGTGTAAATCAGGAGTCGTTTTCGGTTGCATCGACGGAACAGGCTGAGGCCCGCGACCTGATCATTGAGACTGAAAAGTACAGGGCAGTTTTTTCTTCCGTCGGCGCACGGCTCAAGGTATTTGAACTCAAGGAATACAGGGTTTCCCCCAAGCCTGATTCTCCTCTCGTTTCGATTGTCACATCCAGTCAGGACCGCTTCGCAACCTTGCGCACCACCGGAAGTGAGGGTTTCGCTCTTTCTGCTGATGCCCGTTATACCGTTTCAGTTGCCGAGGGTACTCTACATCTTGCGGCTGGTGAATCTCGTCAGGTGGTGTTCCGCTCCGTTTCTCCTGGCGGGTTGCAGATCGAAAAAATCTTTACATTCCGGGGTGATCAGTACGATTTCGACTATCGTCTGCAGGTGACCAACGCCAGCAGTCTACCCGTCTCCGGCAACCTGAGCCTGTCTCTGGTGCATCAATGGGACGATTCCCAGGAAGGTGGTCAGCTTGAGTTTGTCGGTCCGGCAACACTGGCGGCCGATAAGCTGCACACCGATCAGGTCGACGATCTGGTCAAAGAGCCCCGCTCCTACGGGCAGGACGTCGTCTGGAGTGCTTTCGAGGATAAGTACTTCCTGAAAGCTGCCATTCCTTTGGAAGGGGCGGTTCAAAAGGTACTGGTGCAGAAAGATGCCGATATTGTCGAGAACGTTTTCGTCGCCCCAACTCGCACCCTGCACACCGGTGAAACCTTTTCGCTTGACTATCTTCTCTATTTTGGGCCCAAGGATCTTGATATCCTCAAGGTTGTCGATCATCAACTGGCTCGAGCTGTCGATTTTGGTTTTTTCGCTCCTATTGCCAGGCCGCTATTATACGTACTTAAATTTTTCTATTCCTTCATCGGCAACTATGGTGTTGCCATTATTTTACTGACAGCGATCATCAAGGCACTCTTCTGGCCGCTGACCCAGAAAAGCTACAGCTCGATGAAGGCGATGCAGAAGCTGCAGCCGGAGATGCTGCGGATCAAGGAGAAATACAAGAATGATCGCGAACGGCTGAATCGTGAGACCATGGAGCTTTACAAGACGAATCGGGTTAACCCTTTGGGGGGCTGTCTCCCGATGCTGGTGCAGATTCCCGTATTTTTCGCTTTATATAAAGTTCTTCTGGATGCTATTGAGTTACGGCACGCCCCTTTTGCGCTCTGGCTCACCGATCTGTCTGCCAAGGATCCCTATTACATTACTCCGATCGTCATGGGCGCCACCATGTTCATCCAGCAGAAGATGACCCCCACGAACATGGATCCAATGCAAGCAAAGATGTTCATGATCATGCCGATCGTCTTTACTTTTCTCTTTTTGAATTTTCCTTCCGGTCTGGTCATCTACTGGTTGGTCAACAACGTGCTAACCATTGTCCAGCAATTTTTCATCAATCGGAAAGCCTGATCGCAAAAGCACCGCTTCGGCCCTTTGTTGCGCAAAACGACAATTTGCGGCGAGTCAGGTGCACGAACACCGCACAAACACTAACTTTTATCCAGCATGATTGCCGATTGCCACCAGACCATTATTGCCCCGGCCACCCCTCCCGGCGAGGGAGGGGTGGGTATCATACGCCTTTCCGGAAGGCTGGCCGAACCCGCCCTCCTTCGCTTTTTTCATCCTTCAAGACGGCCCTCTACCCTTGCTTCGCATCGCCTGTATCACGGCCATGTCTGTAGCCTTGCGGGTGAATTGATCGATGAGGTGCTGGCGGTGGTCATGCGCGCACCCCACTCGTTCACTCGAGAGGATGTGGCAGAGATCCATTGCCACGGTGGACCCGTCGTAACGAAGCGCGTTCTCGACCTCTTTCTGGGAAACGGCGATGTGCGGCTAGCCCGACCCGGTGAATTCACCCTGCGAGCCTTTCTTAATGGTCGCCTCGATTTGACTCAGGCGGAAGCCGTCATCGATGTTATTCGTTCCCGTTCGGAGGCTGCCTGTAGCGTAGCGATGCGCCAACTGGACGGGCGTCTGTCTCATGCAATTCACCAGTTTCGCAGCGAGTTGGCCGATTTGCTCGCCTTCCTTGAAGCCCACATTGACTTCCCCGAAGAGGACATAGATCTGCCCGGCCAGAGACGTCTGGTGGCAGATGGTCGCGACGTGCTGAACCGGATGGATCTTCTGCTGGCCACCTTCGATGAGGGGCGGGCCCTGCGGGAGGGCCTTTCGGTGCTGATCCTTGGACGTCCGAATGTCGGGAAAAGTTCTTTGTTGAATGCCCTTCTCGGCGAGGCGCGTGCGATCGTTACCGATGTCCCTGGCACCACTCGCGACACGATCGAGGAGTCACTGTCGCTCGGTGGACTTCCCTTGCGGTTGATCGATACGGCAGGCATTCGTGACACGGTTGATCCGGTTGAAGCTGAAGGGGTTCGGCGGGCACAGAGCAAGGTCGCCTCGGCCGACCTGATCCTGCTGGTTGTCGATGGCAGCGAGAACATCCGGGACGAGGATCTTTTGGCACTAAAGGCGTGCAAGGGATCCCGTCTTATTCTGGTCGTCAGCAAGCGGGATCTGCCTGCGGTTCCACTGCCCGAGCCGTTCGCTTCGCTCCCTTCAGTTCGGCTGTCAGCACGTACGGGAGAGGGCCTGTCGGAGTTGACTCAGCGCATCATCGCTTTGTTTTCCACCACCACTTCTCGCGAGGGGCAGGAGTCCGTTCTGCTCTCCGACCGTCGGCATCGAGATGCGCTGTTGCGAGCTCGGCGAGCGCTTGGCCATTTTTGTTCCGAAGCCCAAGCCACCACTTCTCTCGAGTTTCTGGCGATCGACCTGCATGAGGCATTGCAGGCTTTGGGGGAGATTACCGGCGAAACCACCCCCGACGACATACTCGACCGGATATTCTCTCGTTTCTGTATAGGCAAGTGAGGGCTGTTTCACGTGAAACAAATCGTCAATGTTCTGATTTTGTTGGTATTTGGACGTTTTGAGCGGTTTGGCCGTGGCAGATTGCCAGGCGTGGAGAGATGATGTCGACCTATGGGAAAGAATATCAGGTAATCGTGGTTGGAGCCGGGCATGCAGGCTGCGAGGCGGCTTTGGCTGCAGCACGCATGGGTTGCAGGACGCTGCTGTTGAATCTTAGTCTCGACGCGGTGGCCCAGATGTCGTGTAATCCGGCCATTGGTGGTTTGGCCAAGGGGCACCTGGTAAAAGAGATTGACGCCCTGGGTGGTGAGATGGCGAGAAATATAGATGCCACCGGAATCCAGTTCCGCATGCTCAATACAAAGAAGGGGCCAGCGGTGCATGCCTCCCGTGCCCAGGCTGACCGCCGCCGCTACGCGGAACGTATGAAGCGGGTCGTCGAGGGACAACCCCTGCTAGACCTTAAGCAGGGAGCTGTTGCCAGGCTGCTGTTGCAGGGAAACCGTGTCGCTGGTGTCGAAACCAGAGAGGGAATTGTTTTTCGCGGGCAGACGGTTGTCCTGACCACCGGGACCTTCATGCGCGGTCTTATCCATATCGGGCTGCATCACTATCCGGGCGGCAGGGCGGGTGAGCCCCCTTCGGAGGGTCTCTCCGACCACCTGCGGGCACTCGGTTTTAGGGTGGGCAGGCTGAAAACGGGAACCCCTGCCCGTCTTGATGCGCGCAGTATCGACTTCAGCCGCCTCGAGCCACAGTACGGAGATACCCCTCCCCGCCCCTTTTCTTTTCTCACTGACGAAATTGTGGAGCGACAGGTCCCTTGTCATATAACCTGGACAAATGGTCGGACACACGAATTTATTCGTGGCGGCCTGGATCGCTCGCCTCTCTACAGTGGAGTCATTGAAGGGGTCGGACCGCGATATTGCCCCTCCATAGAGGACAAGGTGGTTCGTTTTCCGGAGAAGGAAAAGCACCAGATATTTCTCGAACCCGAGGGTCTGGCGAGCATGGAGGTCTACCCCAATGGTGTCTCCACCTCTCTGCCGCCTGATGTTCAACTGGCTTTCCTGAGGACGATCGAAGGGTTGGAGCAGGTGGAGGTCATGCGTCCCGGCTACGCCATCGAGTATGACTACGTCGATCCAATCCAGTTGACCCCAACCCTGGAAACCAAGGAAGTTGAAGGCCTTTTTCATGCCGGGCAGATCAACGGCACCTCGGGCTACGAGGAGGCCGCCGCCCAGGGGCTGTTGGCCGGGATCAATGCGGCCCTGCGGGTGCGGGGCGATGAGCCTCTGGTGTTACGTCGTGACCAGGCATATATCGGCGTGTTGATTGATGACCTGATCAATCTCGGGACCAGCGAGCCCTATCGCATGTTCACCTCCAGGGCAGAGTATCGTCTGCTGCTGCGGGAAGATAACGCCGATCAGCGACTTACCGGCATTGGCTATCGGCTGGGCTTGGCGACGGAAGCGCGCTGGTTGCAGTACGAAAGGAAGATGGAGCTGTTGGAGAGGGGACGAGAGCGCCTAAGCCATGTTCGGTTGGCGCCCTCGGACCGGCCGGCGTTGTCGCAACTCGGCCTGGACGAACTGAAAAATGGGGCATCCCTGGAAGAGTTGCTGCGGCGTCCGGAAATTACGATCGATGCGCTCCTTTTTCTCGATCCGGAGCTTTCCGGACTCCCTCCCGAGGCTCTCGAGCAGTTGGAGATCGGCATCAAATACGCCGGCTATATCGAGCGGCAATTGGAGCAGGTAGAACGCTCTCGCCGGACCGAGGAGGTGGCGATCCCGGCCGCCTTCGATTACGATGCAGTCAGTGGTTTCTCCATTGAGGTGCGTGATAAGCTGAAGAAGGTGCGGCCTCTTACCCTCGGCCAGGCCGCCCGGATTCCTGGTGTGACGCCGGCCGCTATTGGCATTCTGGCCGTCCAGTTGCGCCGGAGGCGAGATGGAGTCTCTTGAACATCTCGTCCGCCAGCTCCGGCCGCTCTCCCTTGAGGTGCCTTTGGGCGCCCACGAAAAGCTGCTGCGCCTGCTCGATGAGTTGCTGCGCTGGAACCGTACCCACAATCTGACCGCCATTACCGATCCGGTCGAGGGAATAGAAAAGCATCTGGTCGATTCCCTCACCCCGCTGCAGTTGCTGGCCGGCAACGAGCGATTGCTTGATCTCGGCTCGGGCGGCGGTTTTCCCGGCCTACCGCTGAAGATCGCCCGACCCGGCTTATCCATCGTCTCTGTCGACTCGGTGGCCAAGAAAATCAACTTCCAGCGCCACGCCGCCCGCCTGCTCGGTCTGCGGGGATTCGAGCCGCTGCATGCCCGGGCCGAATCCCTGCCGAAGCGCCCCGGGTACGCCGGCGGCTTCGATGTGGTCGTTTCGCGTGCCTTTGCTTCTCTCCCTGCCTTTGCCGCCCTGGCCCTTCCCTGTCTGCAGCCGGGGGGGAGAATCCTGGCGATGAAGGGGGCGGAAGGTGAGAGGGAGCTGGCCGAAGCGGAAAGCGAATTGGCGGAGCTCGGACTGTTATGCACCGAACTGCGACAGTTGCGACTGCCAGCCTCGGGGGCGCTGCGCTGCCTGCTGGTTTTACGGCGTCGCTAGCCAGTCCAGCACAAGATGTTGGGGGGCGTGGGAGACGGCGACACCAGATGTCCAAGAGCCCTCAACCAGCGAGGTTTCGGCGCCTTTTTCCTTTTCTGGCAAGGGGGTTTGTGGTACTCTTTTCGCCCCGGAGCAGCACGCAAGGAGATAAGGTATGGCGCAGATCATCGCCGTTGCCAATCAAAAGGGTGGAGTGGGAAAGACGACCACGTCAGTGAACCTGGCGGCGTCTCTGGCAGCTGCAGAGAAGCGAACCCTTTTGGTCGACATGGATCCCCAGGCCAATGCCTGCAGCGGCATCGGTCTCAACAAGAGCACCCAGGAGCGGACGGTCTACAATGCGTTGCTCGGGGAAGAGTCGGCTCGGGACGTACTGGTTCACACCTCTCTGCAGCATCTGGACGTCCTTCCCTCCAACACCGACCTGATCGGCGCCGAGATCGAACTGGTGACAGCCTTCTCCCGGGAGCGAAAGCTGCTGGGGGTTCTGGAGCCGCTGCGCGACGACTACGACTTCATTGTCATCGACTGCCCGCCATCCCTGGGCCTGCTTACCGTAAATGCGCTGACCGCTGCCGACTCGGTGCTGGTCCCCCTGCAGTGCGAGTTCTACGCCATGGAGGGGTTGAGCCAGTTGATGAACACCATCCGCCTCATCCAGAAAGAGCTCAACCCGCGACTGAAGATCCACGGCATCCTGTTGACCATGTTCGATTCCCGCAATAATCTGTCGCATCAGGTCAGCGAGGAGATTCGCCGGCATTTCACCGACCAAGTATTTACCACGGTCATCCCCCGTAATGTTCGCCTCTCCGAGGCACCGAGTCACGGACTCCCCGTCCTGCTCTACGACATCAGTTCGCGCGGGGCAACGGCCTATCTCGAACTGGCGAAGGAAATCATCGACCTAAGGTAGCAAACCATGAGCAAACGACCTTCCCTTGGAAAGGGGATCGGTGCCCTCCTCAGCTCGGCAACCCAGGAAGGGGGACGGAAGTATTTTCTCTGTCCTATCGAGGAGTTGCGGCCGCACAGCAACCAGCCGCGGAAGACCTTCAACGATGAGAAGATGGCAGAGTTGGTCGCTTCGATTCGCGAAAAGGGCATCATCCAGCCCTTGGTGGTCCGCCGTCACGGAGATCACTACCAGATCATCGCCGGCGAGCGGCGCTGGCGAGCCTCGCAGAAGGCGGGCCTGCGCGAGGTTCCGGTGGTCATCCAGGATGTTTCGGAAGACTGGGCCCTTGAGCTGGCGTTGATCGAAAACATCCAACGCGAAGATCTCAACGCTATCGAGGAGGCCGAAGCTTACCGCAATCTCATCGACGTCTTCGACCTCTCCCAGGATGAGGTGGCCAAGCGGGTTGGCAAGGACCGTTCCACCGTCGCCAATGCCCTGCGTCTTCTTCGGCTTCCGGGAAAAGTTCGCGACGATGTCGTTACGGCCCTTCTCTCCATGGGCCACGCCCGTGCCCTGCTTGCTCTGGAAACTGACGAGGATATTCTCGAGGCCAGGACGCAGGTTGTGCAGAAGCGTTTGTCCGTACGGGAGACCGAGGCTCTGGTTAAAAAGATCAAGAGCTTCGGCCGCAGCGCTCCGAAGATGAAGGGTAAAAGCGAGGCCGACCCCGAACTGGTGCACCTGGCCGGGGAACTTAAAAGAGCCCTGGGTACCCAGGTCAAGATTTCCGCCCGCGGAAAAGGCGGAAAAATAGAGATTTCCTATTACTCTCCCCAGGATCTTGATCGGCTCCTGGACGTTCTGGGCATTTCCTGAGACTTGGTGACAAATTGAGAGGTGATCGATTCCATGTTTGAGAGGAAGGACAAGGTTGGCATGCGTAAAGAAACGCCGATAGAAAAGAGCGACATCAAGGCCTTTCTCGGGCCAGGGAGCCAATTTGAGGGGAAACTGCTGTTCGATGAAATAGTTCGGTTGGACGGCACTTTTCGTGGCGAGGTGACCTCACGTGATACGCTAATCGTCGGCGAAACAGCTGACCTTCAAGCCGAGGTCACCGTTGGCACCCTTATCCTGAGTGGCCGCTTCAAAGGTAATATCAAGGCGACGCGAAAGGTGGAGCTGCGAGCGCCGGCCCAACTGGAAGGGAATATTGAAACTCCCGTGCTGGTTGTTGAAGAGGGGGTCCTGCTCAACAGCAATATCTGCATGAAGCTCGAAGTAACAGCTCCGGGTGAGGAAGAGAAGGCGAAAGTCCATTCCGTCAAGAAGTGAATCAGGCGGCACGGTTTGGTCAAAGTGTGTCCAAAAAAAACAAAAGAATCTTGACATTCGGCGGGGGGTGTGATAGCAATTCCCTGTTTTGCCCGCCGCCAAGGGCACATTTTAATCTTCGGAAAATATGTATACAGTATACGCATCCGGAAGTCAGGTTGCGGAACGTTTGTAGCGCTTTCAACGAGGTGTGGCAGTGATTAAGATCGATTGGACAATACTACTGCAAGCGGCCAACTTCATGGTGCTGATGCTGGTCCTCAACATCATCCTTTACCGGCCTCTGCGCGACCTTTTGAATCGGCGCCGCGAGAGTGTTAACGGTGCCCACAGCCGGGCCCGTGAGCTGGAGGCACAGATTGCCGAGAAGATGAACCGTTACCAGGAGCAACTGCAGCAGGCCAAACTCAAGGGAAACGAGGAGAAGGCAGCCCTGCGTGCCGCCGCCGCCCGGGAGGAGGCCGAACTGCTGGCAACAGCCCATCACAGTGGCAGCGAGCAGCTGCAGACCATCAAAAAAAGGGTGCAGGCGGAAGCGGCGGCGGCTCGGATGTCGCTCAAGGTCGAAACCGAGGCTCTTGCCGCTCACGTTGCCACCAAGGTTCTGGGGAGGGCCCTTTAATGCGTTTCGATAAGGGGATTACCATGAAAAAAGGGACCGTCATCGCCGTCGCGACCCTGATGCTGGCCGCTTGGGCCACTGTCGCCCTGGCAGCATCCGGAGGCGATGGACATCATGTCGACAGCGGTGTTCTGTTGAAGGACTTTATCTGGCGCTGTCTGAGTTTCGGTGTCACCCTGGGCCTCCTGATCTATTTCGTTAGAAAGCCGATCCGCCAAGGCCTGGCCGGTCGCCGCGACGCCATCGAGAAGGCTTTGCGTGAAGCTGAAGCGGCCAAAGCCGAGGCCGAGGCCAAGTTTGCCGAGTACGACCGCAAGTTGAGCAAGGCTGCGGCAGAGATCGAGGAGATTCAGGCCGCACTTCGTCGGGAGGGCGAAATGGAGCGAGAACGAACTCTCGCCAACGCCCGGGAGATGGCCGAGAAGATCAAGAAGGAAGCCGAAAAATCCGCCGCCAACGAGGTCGCCAAGGCCCGCGCCGAGCTCCGTCAGGAAGCGGCCCGGATGGCAATTGCCATGGCAGAGGATCTGTTGAAGAATAATTTTACCAGTGACGACCAGAAACGTCTGGTGAGTGAATACCTGCAGAAGGTGGGAGAACTACATTGAGCAGCAGCGCGATATCCAGGAGGTACGCTAAGGCCCTGGTCGACCTGGGCGCCGAGCAGAAAATGGTGGAGCAGTACGGCGATGAGTTGGCCCAGGTGAGTTCCACCTTTGCCGCACAAAGCGCCTTGCGGCTCATTCTCGAGAGCCCCACATTCCCGGCGGAGAAAAAAACGGCCATTATGGCCGACCTGACTGAGAAGATGCAGCTCTCCGGCGGCATGAAAAGTTTCCTCGAGCTCCTGCTGGCAAAGGACCGTATCCAGTATCTGGCGCAAATCGAAGGAAACTATCGCCATTTCGCCGATGAGCTTTCGGGCATTCTCCGGGCGCGGATCATCTCGGCGGCCGAATTGGATGCCGGTCAGTGCGCGACCATCCGCGCCAGCCTGGAAAAACAGAGCGGCAAGAAGGTCGAGCTGAAGGTGGATCTCGATCCTTCCCTGATCGGCGGCGTTCAGGTCGAGATCGGCGGGAAGGTCTTTGACGGCAGTGTGAAAACCCAGCTGAAACGGATTGAAGATACCTTAAAGAAGGGGTGACAAGTTCTCATGGAAATCAGAGCAGAAGAAATCAGCGCGATCATCAAGAAACAGATCGAGAATTTCGGTCGCGAAGTTGAAGTCAGCGAAACGGGCACCATCATCTCCGTCGGCGACGGCATTGCCCGCATCCATGGCCTGGACAAGGCGATGGCCGGTGAGCTGCTGGAATTCCCGGGCGGTATCATGGGGATGGTTCTCAACCTTGAAGAGGACAACGTTGGTGCCGCCATTCTCGGCGAAGCCCACCACATCAAGGAAGGCGACACCGTCAAACGCACCGAACGCATCGTCCAGGTGCCTGTCGGTGAGGCGCTGATCGGCCGGGTCGTCGACGGAATCGGCATTCCCATCGACGGCCAGGGGGAGATCGCTTCCAAGGAATTTCGCCAGGTCGAGATCAAGGCCCCGGGCATCGTCGCCCGCAAGTCGGTGCACGAGCCGATGCAGACCGGCCTCAAAGCGATCGACGCCATGGTCCCCATCGGCCGCGGCCAGCGCGAGCTGATCATCGGCGACCGCCAGACCGGCAAAACCGCCGTCGCCACCGATACCATCATCAACCAGAAGGGGCAGAATGTCATCTGCATCTACGTCGCGATCGGCCAGAAGCGCTCCACGGTCGCGCAGGTGGTTGACAAGCTCAAGCAGTTCGGCGCCATGGACTACACCATCGTCGTCGCTGCGACCGCCTCGGACCCCGCTCCGCTGCAGTTCATCGCTCCCTACACCGGCGTCACCATGGGCGAGTTTTTCCGCGACAGCGGCAAGCACGCCCTGATCATCTACGACGACCTCTCCAAGCAGGCCGTCGCCTACCGGCAGCTTTCGCTGCTGCTGCGCCGTCCGCCCGGACGCGAGGCCTACCCCGGCGACGTTTTCTACCTGCACAGCCGCCTGCTCGAACGCGCCGCCAAGCTCAACGACGAGATGGGCGCCGGCAGCCTCACAGCCCTGCCGATCATCGAGACCCAGGCTGGCGACGTTTCGGCCTACATCCCGACCAACGTCATCTCCATCACCGACGGGCAGATCTTCCTCGAGACCGACCTCTTTTACTCCGGGGTGCGCCCGGCTATTAACGTCGGCCTCTCGGTTTCCCGCGTCGGCGGCAGTGCCCAGATCAAGGCGATGAAGCAGGTCGCCGGCACCCTGCGCCTGGCCCTCGCCCAGTACCGCGAGATGGCTGCCTTCGCCCAGTTCGGCTCCGACCTCGACGCCGCCACTCAGCGCCAGCTCAACCGCGGTGCCAGACTGGTGGAGATCCTCAAGCAGCCGCAATACAAGCCGATGCCGGTCGAGAAGCAGGTTCTGGTCGTCTACGCCGCCAACAACGGTTATGTCGATGCCTATCCCGTCAGCGCCGTAAAGCGCTTCGAGACCGAGCTTCTCTCTTTCATGGAGAGCAAGCATGGCCAGCTGCTCGGCGACCTGAAAGCAAAGAAGGCCATTGACGCCGAGCTCGAGGGGCGCATCAAGTCCGCCCTGGAGGAGTTCAAGGGCCAGTTCGTGGCTTAATCAAACGCAAGCAGAGGGTTTGGACAGATGCCAAGTCTGAAGGATATAAAAAAGCGGATCGGGTCGGTCAAAAACACCCGACAGATCACCAAGGCGATGAAAATGGTTTCCGCCGCCAAGCTTCGGCGGGCCCAGGATGCCGTGGTGGCCGCGCGGCCGTACGCCAACAAGATGCTGGAGGTTCTCTCCAGCCTCGCTTTGCGCGAAGAGCCGGGTGCGCACGCGCTGCTCACGCAGCGCGGCAAGGGGCGGGCGTTGGTCCTGTTGCTGACCGCCGATCGTGGCCTCTGTGGTGGCTTCAACGGCAACGTCTCCAAGGCCGCTGAGCGCTTCATCCGTGCCAACGCCGAGGGCTATGAGAGCTACGACTTGATGATCGTTGGCCGCAAAGGGCGCGACTACCTCAGAACGCGTCCGGGCATGAATATCACCAAGGTTTACGAAAACATCACCAGCGGCATTTCCTACAGCACGGCCGCGCTGCTTGGGCAGGAGATCGTCGACGGGTACATCGCCGAGAAATACGATGCAGTCTATTTCATCTATAATGCCTTTCGCAGTGCCATCTCACAGGATGTGACCATTGACAAGCTCTTGCCGATCGTCCCCAAACAGGTCGAAGAGGGAGCCCACGTGGCCGAATATCTGTACGAGCCGAGCCGCAGTGAGGTGCTTGCGCAGATCCTGCCCAAGCATGTGGAAGTGCAGATCTTCCGCGGTCTGCTCGAGTCGGTGGCCTCGGAACACGGCGCGCGGATGAGTTCCATGGACAGCGCGAGCAAGAATGCCTCGGAGATGATCGGCAAGCTGACCTTGCAGTATAACCGGGCCCGCCAGGCCGCCATCACGAAAGAGCTGATGGAAATCATTTCCGGCGCCGAATCTATCAAGTAATTCAGCAAATAGCGATTTACACCTGAAGCGGGTGGAAAAAGGAGGAACGGTACATCATGAATAAAGGAAAGATCACGCAGGTCATCGGGCCCGTCGTCGATGTGGAGTTCGAGGCCGGTAAGCTCCCAGAGATTTACCACGCTCTCAAGATTACCAATCCCGCCTTGGGTGAGGGTGAAGGTAACCTGGTCGTTGAAGTTGCCCAGCACCTTGGGGAGAACACGGTCCGCGCCATCGCCATGGACTCCACCGACGGCTTGGTTCGCGGTCAGGAAGTCATCGACACCGGCAAGCAGATCGTCATGCCGGTCGGCCGCAAGACCCTGGGACGCATTCTCAATGTAGTCGGCCAGCCGGTCGACGAGATGGGTCCGGTCGGTGCCGAGCTTGAGTGGGAAATTCACCGCCCCACGCCCGAGTTTGTCGAGCAGTCGACCAAGGTCGAGGCGTTTGAAACCGGCATTAAGGTCGTCGACCTCCTCGCCCCCTACGCCCGTGGCGGCAAGATCGGCCTCTTCGGCGGCGCCGGCGTCGGCAAGACGGTTCTGATCATGGAACTGATCCACAACATTGCCAAGCAGCACGGCGGCTTCTCGGTCTTTGCCGGAGTCGGCGAGCGGACCCGTGAGGGGAACGACCTCTGGCATGAGATGAAGGACTCCGGAGTTCTCGATAAGGCCGCTCTTATCTACGGCCAGATGAATGAGCCGCCGGGCGCCCGTGCCCGCGTCGCCCTTTCCGCGCTAACGGTTGCGGAATATTTCCGCGACGAGGAAGGCCAGGACGTGCTCCTCTTCGTCGACAACATCTTCCGGTTCACCCAGGCAGGTTCCGAGGTATCGGCTCTACTCGGCCGCATCCCCTCCGCCGTCGGTTACCAGCCGACCCTCTCTACCGAAATGGGCGAGTTGCAGGAGCGCATCACTACCACCAACAAGGGCTCGATCACCTCGGTGCAGGCGATCTACGTGCCGGCCGACGACCTGACCGACCCGGCGCCTGCGACGGCCTTCGCCCATCTCGACGCCACCACGGTTCTTTCGCGGCAGATTGCCGAGCTCGGGATCTACCCGGCCGTCGACCCCCTCGACTCCACCAGCCGTATTCTCGATCCTCAGGTGGTTGGCGAGGAGCACTACAAGATCGCCCGTGATGTGCAGTACGTCCTGCAGCGTTACAAAGACCTGCAGGACATCATCGCCATTCTCGGCATGGACGAACTCTCCGAAGAGGACAAGCTGGTCGTCGCCCGTGCTCGCAAGATTCAACGCTTCCTCTCCCAGCCGTTCCACGTGGCCGAAGTTTTCACTGGCTCTCCCGGCAAATATGTCGAGCTCAAGGACACCATCCGCGGTTTCCGGGAAATCGTCGAAGGCAAGTACGACGACATCCCCGAGCAGGCTTTCTATATGGTGGGGACCATCGACGAGGCACTGGAGAAGGCCAAGAAGCTGGCGGCCTAATCAAAAAACCGGCATAAGGTAAAGGGTCTATGGCAAAAGGACAACCTTTAGCCCTTTGCCCTTGGCCCTTAGCCAGAGGTGTTATAAATGGCAGAAAAACTCAGACTGGACATGGTCACCCCCTACAAGCAGGTCCTTTCTCAGGATGTAGATGAAGTCACTGCGCCCGGTACCGTCGGGGAGTTTGGAATCCTGCCGGGCCATACGCCGCTCTTGACCACGCTGAAGATCGGTGAACTGAGCTATCGTCAGGGTTCTGAAACCTTCCACGTGGCTGTCAACTGGGGCTACGTAGAAGTGGAGGAGGACAAGGTGACGGTCCTGGTAGAGACCGCCGAGCCGGCTGACGAGATCGACCTGGAGCGTGCCAAAGCGGCACTCGGCAGGGCGGAAGAGGCCCTCAGAAAACTGTCGCCGGAGGACAAGGATTTTCTGGCCCAGCAGGCAGCCGTCGAGCGTGCCATGATTCGCATCCAGGTGGCGGGCCGGCGTGTGCAGCGCGGGCACTAGTAGATACACTGCTCACTCAAGAAATAAAGAAAGGCGGCCTGCTGGGCCGCCTTTCTTTATTTGGATGGCACAGCTGATGTCCGCTCAGCTTCGCGCTCCTGAAGAATCTGCGGCATCTTCTCTTGCACGAATTGCAGATGATCCATCATCGCCTGCCGGGCCTGCTCCGGGTTGCGGTCGCTGATTGCCTCGAAAATCGACCTGTGTTGGGCAAGCAGAGCCTCCAGATAGCCTTCGCGCCGGTAGAATTCGGTCAGGGCCAGTTCGATAGTGGCGTGAAACAGGCCGCGGATGGTGTCGAGCACATGCAGTTGCAGAGTGTTATGGGTCGCCGTGGTGATGGTGTAATGAAATTGGGCGTCCACCTTGGGATCCCAGCCGCCGCGGGCAGCCTGGCGTTCCATTTCCTTGAGCAGTTTGGCCAAGGTGTCAATTTCCTCTTGGGTGGCACGGCTTGCGGCCAGAAAAGCAGCCCAGCTCTCGATACCCATGCGCACTTCGACCAAAGCCTGCAAGAGGAGGGGATCTTTCTCCACCATGGTCGTCAGGGGGTCGGCCAAAACGGTCTCGGTCAGCGAGCGGACGTAGGTGCCCCCCCCTTGCCGTGATTCGAGCAGCCCCATGGCTTCAAGAACCATAATTGCTTCACGGACGGACGGACGGCTGACCCCAAGCAGCGTAGCCAGATCGCGCTCCGAGGGGATACGCTCACCGGGTTTGAGTTGGCCCTTGGAAATGAGGACCTTGATTTGCTCGACAATCTCCTCGGAGATTTTCTTGGGGCGAATCGGTTTGAATACTATGGTCATGCCATTTCTCCGAATGGGCTATTGGTATGGCCAATTTCTAGCATGGACGGCGGTAAAGGTCAAGAGGGGGACGGAGGGAAATCCGCACTAGCTGCGGGCATAAGATGGGGGCAGAGGCCACTCATCGAGCGCAACAGCGCTTCCTGACTGTGTGCCTCAAGCGCCATCGTCGGCTGCTGCGGCAGAGTGGAAACCAGGGAGAACAGAGAGGCAAAATCTATCCTCCCTTCTCCCACCGGAAGGTGCTCATCGTACTTGCCAAAGTTATCGTGCAGATGCAGGTGCGAGAGGCGTGGGCCGAGAGCGGCAAACCACTCGGCCAGAGAAACTTCGGCGAAAAGGTGCCAATGGCCGATGTCGAAGCAGTGCCCCAACAGCGGGGAGTCTAGGCTGTCGAGCAGGGTGACCAGGGTTTCGGCTCTGGCCTCGAATACATTCTCAAGGACCATCCTGCAGCCGGCTTGCGCGGCCTGCTCAAGCAGGGGGGGCCAGAAAAGCTGACTCTGTTCCAGCCAGAGATGGTCCTGGCCACCATATTTCCAGGAATCATAGCCGGGATGGAAGACTAGCAGTCGGGCTCCAAGAGCCTGGGCCGCATTGATGCTCTGTGCAAAACGGTGTCGGGTTGCCGCGAAAACCAGAGGCTCCAGGGCTCCGGGGTTGAGATCCATGAACGGTGCGTGAACAGTGCAGGCGAGGCCGGCAGCCGCCAGCTGGCGGCCGGTATGGCGCAAGGAATCCCAAGACAGTTGGTCAAGGTCTGAACCCTTGAAGGCGATTTCAGGCTGCAGCCGATGCTCGAGCAAAAAGGGAACAGTGGCCTCGAGTTGTCGGTACGGCACATGGACATGCAGAAGCTTGCATCGACTGGCGAGCTCGTTTACCAAAGGCATCTCCTGGATTCAGGATTGGCTATTCCTCCGCCGGAGGGGCGAAAGATTTTTGCAGACCGGGCAAGGTGCCGCCGATGGCGGGTGCCGCAAAAAGGGCGCCCAAATAATGCACGATGGATGTGTTTTGACTCATAAACAGTCGGCCGCACGAGTCTGCTCAGGATATCGGTGAAACTAGGAAAAGACAAGGAGATATAATGAGTTGGGGTCTTTTCCGTAAGGAGAAAAGGCTTGACATTGCATGTATACAGTATACAATAAATACTGTATACAGTCTACATTAGACATGTCAATGGAGACCCCAGTGAGAAGAAAACCGATCGAAAGACACCAAACGCTGCGGGAAAAGATCCTGGAGACGATTCGCGAGGCGATCCTCAAAGGGGCACTCAAGCCCGGAGAGAAAGTGGCGGAACCGGAACTTGCCGAACGCTTCGGCATCAGTCGGACGCCGATCCGGGAAGCTTTCCGACAGCTCGAATCGGAAGGGTATTTGACCGTAATCCCGCGCAAGGGTGCTGTGGTCACTTCCCTCTCCGAACGTGACGTGGCGGAATTCTATTCCATCAAGAGCATCCTTGAGGGTTATGCCGCGCGCATTGCTACGGAGAGGCTGAGCGACAAGGAGATCGAACGCCTGGAGGCGATCAACGACAGGCTGGAGCAGTTGGCCCGGGAAGGGGACGTCAAGACCTTCTTTCGCGTTCACAACGAGTTTCACGAGCTCTTCATAAAAGCCGCTGGTAACGAAAAGCTCTATGAACTGATCAGCCATCTGATGATGAAGTTCAACAGGCCCCGGATGGCTTCTCTTTCCCTGCCGGGCAGGATGGAGATCTCCGTACAGGAACACCGCAAGATCATCGAGGCCTTCAAGGGCAAGGACGGAGAGAAGGCCGACAATCTGGTGCGCAAGACTGCCGCCTACGGTGGCCAGGTCCTGATCCAGAGCATTGCCCAGGAAGAAGGCAGACGTGTGGAAAAATCGATACTGCAAAGGGTGGTTGATGTCTGAAAAGGCCGCCCCGCGTCCTCCTGGCCCGTCCCGCAAGGACGGGCTTTATTTTTTCGGGGAAAAGGGGATGGCGAACGGCAATTGCCGGGGGCGGCACCCTCCGCTAGACTCGTAGTGAAAGGACCGAACGTCATGCTCTGGATGCTGCTGGCAATGCTCACCGCCGTTTCTGAATCGGCCAAGGACATTCTGAGCAAACAGCATCTTCATCAGGCGGACGAGTACCTGGTCGCCTGGTCCTGGCGCTGCTTCGCACTCCCCTTCCTGCTGCCGCCGTTTCTCATCCTCTCCCTACCGCCACTCGGCAGGGAATTCTGGCAGGCGTTGCTGATCAGCGGCGGGCTGAATGTCGTGGCCACCGTCCTCTACATGAAGGCAATCAAGGCCTCGGACCTCTCGCTGACTGTGCCGATGGTCGCCTTTTCTCCGCTTTTTCTGTTGCTGACCTCCCCCCTGCTGCTCGGCGAAGCGCCCGGTCTTGGCGGGGTTGCCGGGGTTTTGCTCATTGTCACCGGCGCCTATCGACTCAAGGCCGGCGAGAGCAAAGCGGGTTTGCTGGCGCCGTTGCGGGCTCTGCTGGCGGAGCGCGGACCACGCCTGATGCTTCTGGTGGCCCTCATCTGGAGTGTTTCGGCCAACTTCGACAAGATTGGCGTTCGTAATTCCTCACCTCTGCTGTGGGCGGCGGCGCTCAATCTGTTCATCGCCGCTGCCCTTCTGCCGTTGGTGCTCCATCGCCGGCGAGGGAAAAAGTTGCTGCCGGACGGCCTCAAAGGGCTGATCCTCATTGGCACGGCCGGAGGTCTGGGTTCGATCTGCCAGATGAACGCAATTATCCTCACTCAGGTTTCCTACGTAATTGCCGTCAAGCGGACGAGCATACTCATGAGCGGCCTGTGGGGGCACCTGCGTCTGGGTGAGACCGGTCTTCGGGAGAGAGCGCCGGCGGCCCTTTTAATGGTGGCAGGGGTCGCTCTGCTGACGATCGGTTAGGTGAGGCGCCAGTTCTTGATTCGAGAACCCGGATGTGCCATAGTGCGGCGTTGCAAGCAGATTGTTCCCGATGTTGCGCTTTATCCAGATTCCCGGAGGTCCCCATGAAAAAGTTGCTTTTTCTGTTCTTGCTTTCCTGCCTGCTCGTTGCCCCGGCCGCGGCGACATCCCTCGACCTGGGCCTCAACGACTTCAGTGTCCAGTTGCAATTCGCACATCCGCTGCACGCGGACGACTACGGCACGGTCCAGGCCGAAGGGCGGCTGCTCTATAATGACCGCGAGGAGACCAGGGTCGCCTCTGCCGGCCTGATGTTCATCGGTGAACCGGGAAACGTTCCGGGCCTCAATCTTGGCATCGGCGGACAGCTTTACGGCGGCCGCACCGACGAAAGACAAGATCTGCTGGCCCTGGGGGTCGGCGGCCGGCTGGCCTACGCGCCGCCAGTGCTGGGCGGGGTCGGAGTCAGCGGCAAACTCTTCTACGCGCCGCAGATTCTCGCCGGCCTCGATGCCGATCGGCTGCTGGAGACCGGGGTCCGGCTCAGCTACGCCGTCACGCCCATGGTCCGGGTCTATGGTGAATATCAGAACCTGCGCAGCGATTTCGAGGACCGGGGCAACTGGACCATCGACGAGGGGGTGCGGATCGGTTTCGAAGCCAGCTTCTGATCGGCCTGCGGCGGCACGAAGGAAAAGGGGCGCAATCGTTAAAGAATGCGCCCTTTTTTGTTGCCGCCGGGCTGAACCTTCAGGAGCGAAGTCGGTAGCCCTTGCCGATCAGCAGTGCCGCCCAGCCAAAAAGTCCCAGCGCCAGCAGGGCGCCGATGCCGAAGGCGGTGGTGAGAGGGAGGTCGCCGACGCCGAGAATGGCGTGCCGAAAGCCATCGATCAGATAGAAGAGCGGGTTAAGGTGAGAGAGGCCAGCCCAAAGTGGCGGCAGAATGGAAATCGGATAAAAGACCCCGCCCAGGTATATGAGCGGCAGCAGAATGAAGTTGGAGTACATCGAGAGGGAATCGAAGTTGCTGGCATATATGGCGGCGATCAGGCCGAACTGAGCGAAGAGGAAGCTCGCCAGGGCGGCCATGCCGATGGCCGCAGGCGGGTGTACCCATGGCAGTTCGGCGAAAAAGAGCGAGATTACCCAGACCGCCACGCCGACCAACAGACCCCGCGTCATCGCCGCGAGGGTGTAGGCGAGGATGAACTGGGCCGGAGTGACCGGCGTCACCAACAGGTCGACAATGTTCCCCATGTAGCGGGACATGAAGAGCGATGAGGAGGTGTTGGCGAAGGCATTGTTGATCACCCCCATCAGGATCAGCCCGGGGATGACGAACTGGGCGTAGCTGAAGCCGGGCAGGACGCTGATGCGCTCGCCCAGGGTTGCACCGAAGACGAACAGGTAGAGCGAGGCGGTAATGATCGGCGTCAGCAGCGTCTGTGAGGCAACCCGCCAGAAGCGGCGCACCTCCTTCTGCAGCAGGGTGACGAAGGGAAGCCAAGGGGTGAAATGGCGCTGCTCGCTCATCGCTCCCCTTCCCTCTCCCGCCGGCCGATGCCGGTGAGCTTGAGAAAGACCTCTTCGAGCCCGGCGCGCCGGGTTTCGATATCGGCCACCGCTATACCCTGGCTGCAGAGCAGGCCGAGCACTTCACCGGCATCCGGTCCGCCGTTCATCGGGACCTCCAGGCGGCTGCCGCTGCCGGCAAGGCGGGCTCCGCAGCGCTCCAGCCCTGGCGGCAACGACGCCAGGGGCTGGCGCAGCTCGACCAGCAGGGTGCGGCCGCCGAGGCGTTCGAGCAGGGCAACTGTCGGCTCCAGGGCGACCAGGTCGCCGTGATTCATGATGGCGATGCGCCCGCACATCTGCTCGGCCTCCTCCAGGTAATGGGTGGTCAGCAGAATGGTCGTCCCTTGTATATTGATTTCACGCACAAAGTCCCATAGCGTGTGGCGCAGTTCGACATCGACCCCGGCGGTCGGTTCGTCGAGGATGAGCAGCGGCGGCCTGTGAATCAACGCCTTGGCAATCATGAAGCGCCGTTTCAGGCCGCCCGAGAGCTTGATCATGATCTTGTGCAGATGCGGACCCAGACCGAGGCGTTCGATCAGTTGCCGGCGCCAGGCAGGGTCGTCGGGTACTCCGTAGTAACCGCTGTGGAAGCGCAGAGTCTGATCGATGGTGAAGAAATTGTCGATGACCAACTCCTGGTGCATGACTCCGATGAGACGGCGGGTGAGGCGGTAATCGCGCCGGTTGTCGTGGCCGAAGACCTCGATGCTGCCGCAGTCGATGCGGGTCACACCTGCCACCATGTTGATGGTCGTGCTCTTGCCGGCCCCATTGGGCCCGAGCAGGCCGAAAATCTCCCCAGGCTCGATGGCGAAGGAGATGTTCCGGACAGCGGGGATGCCATCGTAGGCTTTCGACAGGTTCTGCAGGCTAAGGGCCGGAATCATCGGCTGCACCATACTCCGGGACGGCTAAGCGTTTTCAGGTGTCGGACGGACGGGCTGGAGCTTTTTTAAAAGCATACCCGATGACGGTCCGAACGTCAGCGGAGACGGTGAAGCGAACTTTTTGCCTTCAAGCAGGATGGGATATTTTCGTCAACAAGCCGGCGGATAGACAGATCGCCGTCCGCAGAAGGAGTCGAGGAGATGGCCAAACCCGACCGCATCACCACCGGCACCGGCGACAGCGGGATAACGAGCCTTGCCGATGGCTCGCGGGTGCCTAAAACCAGCCCGCGGGTCGCCGCCAGCGGCACTGTCGACGAACTTAACAGCCTGCTCGGGGTGGTGCGCGTCGAGGGAGCGTCCGCCGACATCGACACCGAACTCGCGCGCATCCAGAACGACCTCTTCGTCCTCGGCGCCGACCTCTCCACCCCGTTCGGAGGAGCCGGAAAGGAGCAGACCCCCCGACTGCGCAATGAGCAGGTGCGTTGTATCGAGGAGCTGATCGAGGCCGGCACCGCTCGCCTCGCCCCGGCCGCGAGCTTCGTCCTGCCTGGAGGTAGCCGCGCGGCCGCCTTCCTGCACCTCGCCCGCACTGTCGCCCGCCGCGCCGAGCGCGAGGTGGCGGTTCTGCTCGATGCGGACTCCGCGGGGCGCCCTGAGGGCACGCCGCCGGTCAATCCACTCTGCCTCAAATACCTCAACCGCCTCTCCGACCTTCTCTTCGTCTGGGCGCGCCGCTGCAACGACGACGGCCGCGCCGACGTCCTCTGGCAACCGTACCCAGAGCGATAGGATTTTTCTGCATAAGGCAACAGAGGCCCGGACGGTAACGCCGTCCGGGCCTCTGAGGTCCACTGCAAGCGAAGTTACTCGGAAGCTGGAGACTCTTCCCCGGCTGTTTCCTCCTCCGCCTTCTTCTTGCCGAAGAATCGTGCCAGGACGATGCCGACCTCGTAGAGAAGGATAAAGGGTATGGCCAGGGAAACCTGGGAGATGACGTCGGGGCCGGGGGTGACGATGGCGGCGAAGATGAAGGCGACGATGACCATGTACTTGCGGTTTCGCTTCAGCCACAGGTGGTCGATCACCCCCATGCGGGCGAGGATGAGGATAACAATGGGGACCTCGGCGATCAGGCCGAAGGCGAGGAGCATAAGGGCCGCCAGGGAAAGATAGCTGCCCATCGAGAGCATGGCGTTGACGTCGGAGGCGCCAATGCCGAATTTGATCAACATGGCGAAGATGGTCGGGAAGATGTAAGTGAAGCCGAAGTAGGATCCGGCGCCGAAACAGAGGCAACTGGCACTCACAAAGGAGATAGCGAAGCGCTTTTCGTGGGTGTAGAGGCCGGGAGCGACAAAGGCCCAGAACTGCCAGAGGATCACGGGTAGCGAAACGATCAGCGCTGCCAGCGCGGCGATCTTCATGTAGGTAAAGAAAGGCTCGGTAGCGGTGATGAAAACCAGAGAACTCCCCGCGGGCAGCGCAGCACGTACCGGCTCGGAAATGTAGCGGAAAAGGGGCTCGGCGAAGGCGTAGCAGGCAAAAAAAGCAACCAGCCACGCGCCGCCGGCGATCATCAGGCGCTTGCGCAGTTCTTCGAGATGGGTGGTGAAGGGAAGTTGCTCATCCGGCATGGGACGGGTCCTTCTCCTCAGCTTCGGCCTTGGCTGGCGGCTCCTGCGCGGCTGGCTCCGCCTTGCCGGTGGTGCCCTCAACGTAGGGGTTGGCAACCGGTGCTACCCCTGGAGCGCGGATCTTCCCTTCCTTGAGCAGCTTGTCACGCGCTTCGGTTGTGCGCACTTCCTCGTTGAAAGAGCTCTTCATCTCGTCGGTGGCGCGCTTGAATTCGGCCAGCCCCCGGCCGAGAGCCTTGGCGATATCGGGGAGTTTTTTCGGGCCAATGACGATTAGGGCCAGGGCCAGGATTAGCAGCAGCTCGGGCATTCCGATTCCGAACATAAAAATTGTCCTCTGCCGGGAAAAAGGGTAAATTGAAAGTGCGCTGAGCATAGCCCTCTTCCCTGCGCCCTGTCAAGGGGCCAGCTTGAGCTGATAAAGGTTTGACATGTAAGGGGTTTTAAACTAGCATGCAGCGCAAACCGCAGCTGGAAAGGGTGGACTGATGTATACGGCAAGAGAGGAAGAAATCAAGCAGGAAATCCGCCGCTTGGCCCGGGAGCGCAACGCCCTGCTGCTGGCTCACAACTACCAGCGCGATGAGATACAGGAAATTGCCGATATCACCGGCGACTCCCTCGGCCTCTCCCAGGAAGCAGCGCGCACCGCGTGTGAGGTCATCGTCTTCTGCGGCGTGCATTTCATGGCCGAAAGCGCGGCTATTCTCGCTCCGGAGAAGCTTGTTCTGCTGCCGCGCCTCGATGCCGGCTGCCCCATGGCCGACATGGTCACCCCCGAGGGACTGCGGCAGATGAAGGCGCAGCATCCCGGGGCACCGGTCGTCACCTACGTCAATTCGAGCGCTGATGTCAAGGCTGAGAGCGACATTTGCTGCACCAGCGCCAACGCCGTACGGGTGGTCAACTCTCTCGAGGCCGACGAAGTCATCCTGGTTCCGGACCGCAACCTCGGTCGCTACATCGCCAGTCATACCGACAAGACCTGCCATCTCTGGGAAGGATACTGCCCGACGCACGACCGTCTGCTGGTCGCCGATGTGGAGCGGGCACTGGCCGAGCACCCTGACGCCCTCTTCATGGCCCATCCCGAGTGTCCGCCGGAGATTCTCGCCCTGGCGCACCACATCTGCTCCACCA
>DASPGW010000183.1 GCA_035620395.1 Desulfuromonadales bacterium
CACCCTGGTGCGAAGAAATCTCGACAAACCGCTGATCGTCAAGCTCACCCCCAATGTTACCGATATCACGGTGGTTGCCAGGGCAGTTGCCGAGGCTGGGGCCGATGCCATCAGCTGCATCAATACCCTGACCGGCATGGCGGTCGACGTGCGAACGCGCCGCCCTCGCCTGGCCAACCGCACCGGCGGGCTTTCCGGTCCGGCCATCCGGCCGATTGCGGTGCGGCTGGTCCATCAGGTGGTTCAGGCGGTCCAGATCCCGGTCATCGGCATCGGCGGCATCGCCCGTGCGGAGGACGCTCTGGAATTCCTCATCGTCGGTGCCACGGCGGTACAGGTCGGAACCGCCAACTTTGTCGACCCGTCGGCGATGCAGACTGTCATCGACGGCCTCGAGCAGTTCTGCGTCAAGGAAGGCATCGGCGATATCCACGAACTCATCGGCAGTCTCAAGCTTTAACCGGCAAAGGGCTAATGGCGAAAGGCGAAAGGGAAACATCGGGGGCATGAGGTGAAATCACCTTTGCGTCCTCTGCCCCAAGCCTCAAGCCGGTTTACTTATGGACGTCATCACCACCCACATCAATGCCGATTTCGATTGCCTCGGGGCGATGGTCGCCGCCCGTCGGCTCTACCCCGATGCGGCCATGGTTTTTGCTGGTTCCCAGGAACGCAGCCTGCGCGAGTTCCTGCTCCGAAGCACTACCTGTTCTCTTGAGTTCAAACGCATTCGCGACATCGATCTCGACCGCATCAGCCGTCTGATTCTGGTCGATGTGCGCCAGTCCGACCGGATCGGTCCTTTTGGTGAAGTGTCCCGGCGGCCGGGGGTAGAGGTGCATATTTACGACCATCACCCGGAGGGTCAGGCCGACCTGCATGGTACCGTGGAGCATATCGAACCGGTCGGCGCCTCGGTGACGGTTCTTGTCCAGCTCTTCATGGAGCGGAGGATCGTTCCGGAGCCGGAAGAGGCGACCATGATGATGCTCGGCCTTTACGAGGACACCGGCGGACTGCTGTTCAACTCCACCACCCGCCGGGATTACGAGGCGGCGGCCTTCCTTCATGCGCACGGCGCCGACCTGACGACAGTTGCCGAGTTTCTCACCCAGGAAATGACGGTCGACCAGGTGGCGCTGCTGCACGAACTCATCCAGTCTCGCACCGTCCTCAATCTGGAAGGGATCGACATCTCCATCGCCCATGCCTCGGTCGATCATTTCGTCGGCGATCTTGCGGTGCTGGCCCACAAGCTCAAGGACATGGAAAACCTGAACGCCCTCATCGTTGCGGTGCGCATGGGTGATCGGGTTTTCATGGTCGGCCGTTCCCGCATCCCGCAAGTCAACGTGGGTGAAATCCTCGGAGAATTCGGCGGCGGCGGGCATGCCTTCGCCGCCTCGGGGACAGTGCGGGAGCAGACACTGATCCAGGTGCTCGAACGGCTCCCCGAAGTTCTTCGCCATCATGTTCGACCGCAGCGGGAGGCCCGGCAGCTCATGTCGTTTCCGGTCAAGAGCGTGACCAGGAAAACGACCGTCGCCGAGGTGCGCGAAATCCTTACCCGCTACAACATCAATGCCCTGCCGGTCCTGGCCCGCCGCCGGGTGGTGGGGATCATAACCCGTCAGGTGGCCGACAAGGCTGCGCATCACGGCCTGGCCGAACTGCCGGTCAGCGAATGCATGAGCGGGGAGTTCACCGTCGTGGCCCCCGAAACGCCCATCGAGTCCGTTCAGGAACTGATCGTCGAGCGAAATCAGCGCTTCGTCCCCGTCATCGAAAGCGGCCGTCTGGTCGGCGCCATCACCCGGACGGATCTGCTGCGGCATCTGGTGGAAGGGGCCAGGGTGGCCCAGACTGCCCTGGCCGGCGATTCCGCCGAAAGTCCCACCCTCAAGAAACGGCAGGTTGCGCGTCTTCTGCGTGAACAGTTGCCGGCGCCGATTCTGGCCATGCTGCAGGCGATGGGCAAGGTAGGCGACGATCTCGGTCTGGGCGTCTTCATTGTCGGAGGTTTCGTTCGTGATCTGCTGCTACGGCAGCGGAACCTCGATCTCGATTTGGTCGTCGAGGGGGACGGCATCGCCTTTGCCGCCGAATACGCTCAGCGCTATGGCTGCCGGATCCGCACCCATCGGAAGTTCGGAACCGCCGTCATCATTCATCACGACGGGTTCAAGGTGGATGTTGCCTCGACGCGGATGGAGTATTACCTCGAGCCGGGAGCGCTGCCCAAGGTCGAGCATGCCTCCATCAAGCTAGATCTCTACCGCCGGGATTTCACCATCAACACCCTGGCGGTGGCCCTCAATCATCGCGCGTTCGGGGAACTGCTCGATTTCTTCGGCGGCCAGCGCGATCTGCGGGAGAAGGCCATCCGGGTGCTGCACAATCTGAGTTTCGTCGAAGACCCGACCCGCGTCTTTCGCGCCATCCGCTTTGAACAGCGTCTCGGTTTCCACATCGGCAAGCATTCGGAATACCTGCTGCGCAGCGCCGTGCGCATGGGTTTTCTCGACAAGGTGGGCGGCCTGCGGCTGTTCAACGAGTTGGTGATCATTCTCAAGGAAGTCGACCCGTTGCCGGCGGTCTTCCGGATGGCCGAGTTCGATCTGCTCAAATATATTCATCCTTCGCTGCTGCTGACCGGCCGCAGCCGGCAGCTCTTCGAAAACGCCGGCAGGACGCTTCACTGGTATGAACTCCTGTACACCGGTGAGAGCTGTCATCGCTGGCTTGTTTATTTTCTCTGTCTGGCAGCGCCCCTGGACCAGGATGCGATGGTCGGGGTCAGCAACCGCCTGGGGGTCCCCTCCCGCTATCGCGAGATGTTCTGCGAAGAGCGTGAAGATGCCCATCAGGTTCTACAGCTTCTGGAGCGGCGAAGAGCCAGAGGGTCAGAACCCCGCCCCAGCGACCTCTACCACTGGCTCATGCCGTTTTCCACCGAGGTGCTCCTCTACCTCATGGCGCGAGCCGCCAGCGAGGAGGTCCGCCGCTGGTTTTCCCAGTTTTTCACTCACCTGCGTGGCGTCGCGCCGCTATTGACCGGGCGCGACCTGCAAATCCTGGGTGTCCCGCCCGGGCCGGTCTTCAAGAAAATTCTGGGGACGCTCCTCGATGCGCGACTCAATGGCCGGGTGATCAGCCGCGAAGATGAGGTGGCCCTGGTGCAGCGGCGGTTCCTTCGGGCAGAGTCAAAACGCCCAACGGGCAAACAATAGCTCCTGCCCTGCTGCTCTCGAGCGGGCCACGTTCGTTGACTTGCTTTCCACCATCTGCTACAAGAGCCTTATTTTTTCCGCCAAGTCGAAGGTCATGGAACATTTGGTCGCCAAAATTTCGATCATGCTGGTGCCGGCTCTGCTGGCGGTGACTTTGCATGAGGTCGCGCACGGCTATGTGGCCGACCGTTTCGGTGACCCGACCGCACGTTTGCTCGGTCGGTTGACCCTGAATCCCCTCAAGCATCTCGATCCCATCGGCACGCTGGCGCTGATCGTTTTCAAATTCGGATGGGCGCGTCCCGTGCCGGTCAATTACCGGAATTTACGAAACCCGAAAAGGGATATGATCTGGGTTGCCCTGGCCGGGCCCGCAACCAATCTTGGCCTGGCTGTTTTTTCCGCCTTGTCGATGCGATTTTTCATCCTGTTGCGAAGCACCGACCTTGGCGAATTCGGCAACGTCCTCGATCCGTTGTCGTTAATGGCGGCTTTCAGCCTTTATATCAACGTTATTCTCGGCATCTTCAATCTGATACCCATACCGCCGCTCGATGGCGGGCGGATCCTGAGTGCCATTCTCCCGGAAAGATACGGTGATTTTTTTAACCGACTCGAGTATTTCGGGTTCATCATTATTTTGTTCGTCATATTTTATACGCCAATCTGGCCAATGCTGCTGCAGCCGCTCGTATCCCTCTGTGTGCATGTGCTAGCCGGTAAGGATTCCGCTGTAGTCTTTCAAGTGTTAAACTTCCTGCGGACCTGAGAGTCGTCATTTATTCATGTCATACGAAATTCGTATCGAAAATTTCGAAGGGCCGCTCGATCTGCTTCTTCATCTCATCAAGAAAAATGAGATGGATATCTATAACATCCCCATTGCCGACATCACGGCCCAATACCTGGCGTACATCGACGCCATGAAAAATCTGAATCTGGATGTGGCCGGCGAATTTCTGCTCATGGCTGCCACGTTGCTCCATATCAAATCCCGACTGCTGTTGCCGCAGGCCCAGGAAGACGAACCGGAGGAGGAAGAGGAGGACCCGCGGGCCGAACTGGTGCGACGACTGCTCGAATACCAGAAGTACAAGGAGGCCGCGCACTCCCTCGACACCATGCCCCTGCTCGGTCGAGAGGTCTTCGCCCGCACGTTCTCATCTCCCGACCTTGATGCGACGGAAGAGAGCGGTTTCGAGGCGGTCGGCCTTTACGACCTGGTCGAAGCCTTCCGTTCGATTCTGCGGGGAGGGCCGCCGGAAATCTTTCATGATATCGATGTCGACCAACTGTCGGTGACTGAACGGGTGAATGTGATCCTGACCATTCTCGACGGCCGTGAGAGCCTGTCCTTCCGTGAACTTTTCACCAACCGACCGGACCGCAGCGAGGTCGTGGTCACCTTTCTCGCCATGCTCGAACTGGTCCGCCTGAAACTGGTCCGCCTGATGCAAAACAGCCGATTCGGGGCGATTTGGCTTTATCCAGCCGTTGCCGGCGAGGAAACAGCGTCTCTGCACCTCGAAGAGGATTCCCTTGGATACATCTGAACTCAAGGCGATTGTCGAGAGTCTGGTTTTCATTTCCGATATCCCGCTGCGGCCGGAACGGATTGCCGAAGCGATCGAGGTGGAGCGGGGGAGGGTCGTGGAGATACTGCGGGAACTTGAGTCCGAATACCGGCAGGCCAGGCGCGGTTTTGTGCTGGAAGAGGTCGCCGGCGGCTTCCAGTTTCGCACGCGGGCAGAGCACGTCGAGTGGGTGCGGCGCCTGAACAAGAGCCGTCCCTTCCGCTTCTCCCGGGCGGCCCTGGAAACCCTGGCCATCATCGCCTACCGTCAGCCGATCACCCGCGCCGAGATCGAGTACCTGCGCGGTGTCGACTCGGGTGGGGTCGTCAAAACCCTGCTCGACCGGCATCTGGTGCGGATCCTCGGCAAGAAGGATATTGCCGGCCGACCGATGATCTACGGCACCACCCGCGAATTTCTGGAACTTTTCGGGCTGGGCGACCTGGCGGCCCTTCCGACGCTCAAGGAGTTCAGCGAAATCACCCCTGAGGTGGCCGGCGGCGAAGAGGGCCCGTCCAAGGGTGAATACCCCGACGGGGAATCCGGCGACGAGGCCTGAATCCATGGCCGTAGGCAGAGCCGGGAAATAGACCCGGCTTTTTATTGGAAGAACTTGAGATGAAGGAACGTCTGCAAAAGTTGATAGCTGCTTCCGGACTAGCTTCGCGCCGGGAGGCGGAGCGCTGGATCACCGCCGGCCGGGTGACCGTCAACGGCGAATTCGCCTCCCTGGGTGATAGTGCCGATCCGGCATGCGACCGGGTCGAGGTCGACGGACGCCCCCTGCTGGTCGAAGAACAAAAGTATTATGTGCTTCTCAATAAGCCGGTCGGTTACGTCACTACTCTTAGCGATCCCGAAGGCCGGCCGGTGGTGACCGATCTGGTCAGGGATATCCCCGCCCGTCTCCACCCCGTCGGTCGTCTCGACCTGACGACCGAAGGAGTGCTGCTGCTGACCAATGACGGTGAACTTACCCAACGTCTGGCGCATCCACGGCATGAAGTGGAGAAAACCTATCTGGTCCGGCTCCGCGGTGCGCTGTCGTCTGCCGCACGGCGGCAACTGGCAGAGGGAGTCATGCTGGAGGATGGTCTGACCGCTCCGGCGCGGGTAGAAAAGGTGCGGGCGACCGGAAGTCACACCTGGCTGGAGATCACGATCCGCGAAGGCCGCAACCGCCAAGTACGCCGCATGTGCGAAGCAGTTGGACATCCGGTGAGCCGCCTCAAACGTATCCGCCTGGCCTTTCTCGAGCTGGACTCACTTCCGGCAGGTAAGTATCGCATCCTCTCCCCTGCGGAGGTGGCGCGACTGAAACGACTTTGAGTTCTGTCGTCCCTGATCTCACTTGCTGGACTGATCGTTTAAGAAAAACGGAGTCGGTCCGTGCCTATTATGGGCAACAGCCGAGCAGGATGGAATCCGTCGCGATTCTCACCTCCCAATAGCCGCTTGATGTCTGTGTACTTGCCTGTTTTTCCATCGCTTTTACTCTACAGCCAGACCTTATTTCACCTTGACAGGCTTGTCGGGGATGGTTTAGAGTCACACGGAACGTATTTCAACCTCCAAGTGCGGGTGTAAGTTTTGTCCAGTAAGGAAAATCTCCTGGCCTCGGCCCAGAAGAATTTGCAGAAAGGTCAGATTGCGAAAGCGATCAAAGACTATCAGCAGGTCGTTGAGCAGGATCCCAAAGACATCAGGAACCGGCAGAAACTGGCGGAGCTTTATTGTCGCGCCAGAATGAATGCCGAAGCGCTGGGCGAATACGGCGCGGTAGCCAGGTATTATGCCGATAACGGTTTTAATTTAAAGGCCATTGCCGTTTACAAGCAGATGCAGAGGCTCGATCCGGAGCAGGCCAATGTCTGCCATCGGCTGGCTGAACTTAACATCAAGCAGGGTCTGGTCGGTAATGCCTTGGCGGAATACCGCAATCTGGCGGAGCTTTTTGAAAAAAAGAAGCTGCTTGCAGATGCTATCGGTGTTCTGCAAAAAATGGCTGAACTGGAACCCGAGAATCTCAATATTCACGTTAGAATCGCCGAATTTTATGCCCAAACCGGTCTCCGCGACAAGGCATGGGCGGAATTATCGCAAATTCTCGATCAATTGCGTGAAGCCCGGGATTTCACCCGGGTTGCTAAACTTTACGAGATGTTCCAGCCCCTTTTCCCCAATGACCCGAAGATGAAAATCGGGTTTGCCGAAGCTCTTGTTCGCAAGGGAGAGGTCGAGAAGGGGCTGCAGATGCTGAAGGTCCTGCTGCGTGACAGTCCTGAAAACAGTCAGATACTCAAGGCCTTGGCGTTTGGTTATCGGGAGAAAGAGGATTACGAGAACGAGCGATTGACCTATCAACACCTGCTCAAACAGGCGCCTGGAAACCTCGAGTTGCGCGAAGGCTATATCCGAGCCTGTCTTGACGGAGGTGAGCATCGCCGAGCCCTTGAAGAGTTGAATGAATGGAAAGATGTTTTCATCGCTGGCGGTCAAGTCTCGTTGCTGAAAGCATTCTATAAGGACCTGTTGAAAGTTTTCCCCGGCAATGAGCAGGTTCTCGCAGCCCTCTCTCTGGTCGGCGATCAAGCTGGCAAAGATGAAAAAATTCCGGACACCGTTACCGTTTGCCAGCCTCTGGCCGAAATATCGCCGGCGCCTGAGTTCGCGGTCTCGGAGACTGTTTTCGTTGAGATTGCAGAGCCTGCGTCCGTTGAAGCTGCTGCACCCGCCCGGGAGCCTGACCCAGGCGCGGTTCAAAGCCAATCCGACGCGGAGTCTGGAGGGGCCGAGGAAATACCCCTCGAATTTCTCGAGACGACAGCCGAACTCGCTGCGCCCTCATCTGCAAAGCCCTTGGCCGATGTGTCCAAGGGACTGCTGCAGGCCGCAATCTGTCCTGAGACCATTGCAGATGAATTGGAACTGGAGCTCGAACTTGAGCTTGATGAGCCGTTGTTGGGGCTCGCAATTCAACAGGATGAGCTGATTCTCGACGACAGAAGAGGAGCCGCCCATGAAGAGTCTGTTGCCCTTAGCGGGGTAGCTTGGGCTGGTGAAGGCGATGTTTCGGCGCTGGCTGAAGAGAACCTCGAAGAGCTCGACCCTGAAGAAATCCTGGAAGAACTCGAAGAACTCGAGCCGGAGGAACTCTTTGATGAGCTCGAACTGATTTCCGACCAGGAGCCCCTCAAGACTCACGCCGCTGAAGCTGCTGAGGATGCGAAGACCGCCAGCGAGTGTCTTGGTTCTGAGCTTCGTGACCTGCTGTCCGGCCTTGAATCCTTGCCCAACCCGGCGATGAATGCCCGGGGCGAACTTGAAGAGGCCGAATTCTATCTGCAGCAGGGGCTTTTTGATGACGCTGAGCGGATCTGCAAACAACTCCTTTGCGTTGACCCCGGGTGTGCAGAGGCCCAGGAAAAGCTGGCTGAACTCGCGACACTTCGCCAGGAAGCTGTCATTGCCCCTGCGGAGCATCAACTTTTCGATCTACCCGTTGCATCACGCAATAACGAGGGCTGGCAGGGACATGCAGTGATGTCCGGTCTGGATGAGGTCGATCACCTCGGTCTCGACGGCATTGTTGACGATTTCAAGATGAACGTTGAGACCCAGATTGACGCCGAAGATACAGAGACCCATTACAATCTTGGAATTGCCTACAAGGAGATGGGTCTTTTCGACGACGCCGTTGCAGAATTCGACAAAGCAATGAAAAATCCGGGACGGTTGGTCGACTCGTTGACGCTGAAGGGGACCTGCCTCTTCGAAAAGGGAGCTTTTGACCTGGCCGAAGAAGTTTTCAAAAGCGGGCTTGTTTATCAGGGGCTGAACGCAGCCGAACGCATCAGCCTTCACTACGAGATGGGACTCCTGTACGAGGCATGGGGCCGGCCTCTGGAAGCGCTTGACAGTTTCCAGTCTGCGGCCGATGCCGATCTCTTTTTTCGTAATGTCGGCGAAAAGATTGAAGCCCTTCGAAAAATTCTGGGCCTTGATGCCAACACCGGCAAGGAAGACCCCGGTGGCCGGGGGAGCAGAAGCCGGGTGTCCTACATTTAACCCAGCAGGCAATTTCGCGGAGCGAGGATGAGCTATACGGAACATTTCGGGCTGGACCGAGAGGCCTTCTCCAACGCACCTGATGCGCGTTTTTATCTGAACACCGAGCAGCACAGCCAGGCCCTGCTGAGGCTGATGTATGCGGTCGATTCCAACAAGGGGCTGGCCGTGCTGGTCGGTGGCGTGGGTACGGGGAAAACCACCCTGGCCCGACGCATGCTCGACAGCCTCCCCGAGGAGCGTTATGAATCATCGCTTCTGGTCATGGTGCACTCAGGCATCACGCCCGCCTGGATTCTGACCCGGATCGCCATGCAACTCGGTGTTCCTGAACCCGCAGCCGATCGACTGGCGTTGCTGCGCCAGCTTTATGAGCGGCTGTTGCAGATTGAAGAATCCGGCAGGCGGGCCGTTGTGCTGATCGATGAAGCGCAGATGCTGCAGACCCGTGAGCTGATGGAAGAGTTCCGCGGTCTGCTCAATCTGGAAATCCCGGGAAAGAAGCTCCTGAACATCATTTTTTTCGGCCTCCCCGAAGTGGAGGATTGCCTGCGCCTGGACGAGCCTCTGGCCCAGCGGGTAGCGGTCAAGTTTCGTCTTCACTCGCTGACGGTCGGCGCCTGTGAGGCGTATATCAAGCATCGCCTTCAGGTCGCCGGTGCCCGCAGGATGCTGTTTGCTGCGGATACGATTCCGGCCATCCATCGCTATGCCGGCGGAGTCCCCCGGTTGATTAATACCCTGTGCGATAACTGCCTGTTTGAAACCTACATGATGAAACATAGTTCGGTCGATCTCAAGGTCGTGCACAGTGTCGCCGGCGATCTCGGACTGTTGCGTCAGCCGCTGGCCGAGATCGCTCCGATGAGTCGGGGCGGCGAGCTTGACGAGATCGAGAGCCTGCTGGATCGTCTTGAACAGAAGCTCTGACCTCCTGACGGATTGAAGCTCATGATTCTTTGCGGCCGGCCTTCCGGCCGTTCGTGTTTTGACCACGGGTGACCATTCACTCATTGTCGGGAAGCCGATGAAGCAAAAGATCCAGATTCTTCCTGAAAACCTCTGCAACAAGATTGCCGCCGGTGAAGTGGTGGAGCGGCCGGCTTCGGTCGTCAAGGAGCTGCTGGAAAATTCTCTGGACGCCGGTGCTTCCGAGATTCGCGTTGAAGTCGAAAGTGGCGGCAGGAAACTCATCCGGGTCATCGACAATGGCCGCGGTATGGATCGGGACGACGTTTTCCTCTGTCTGGAGCGGCATGCTACCAGCAAGATCCGCAGCGATGAAGATCTCTTCCGGCTGCACAGCTTTGGTTTCCGCGGCGAGGCCCTGCCGTCCATTGCCGCCGTTTCCCGGCTGACTCTCGCGAGTCGTTCGGAGGAGACGGATGTCGGGTGGGAAATTTACGCCGAGGGGGGGAGCGTCAAACGGGCCGGAGAGGTGGGAATCCCCTGCGGGACAACCGTCGAGGTACGCGATCTCTTTTTCAATACCCCCGCCCGGCGGAAATTTTTGCGCCAGGAAGAGACGGAACTGGGCCATATCGGCGACGTAGTGACGAAACTGGCCCTGGTCCAGCCTGCTGTCCGTTTTTCCCTGGTGCACCGGGGGCGGATGCTCATCGATCTCTATCGGCACGGCTCGCTCGAAGAGCGGGTGGCGGAGCTGCTCGGTCGGCCTTTGCTCAAGGAGATGGTCCCGCTTTCATTCCCGGGGCCGTTTGGCCTGAAACTCGAAGGGCTGATTTCACAGCCGTCACTCAACCGCGCAACCACCGGCATGATGTATACCTTCATCAACGGTCGGTATATTCGCGACCGGGTGGTGCAGCATGCTCTGCTGGAGGGCTACCGGCACCTGTTGGTCAAAGGTCGTTATCCGGCTCTTGTCATCTTCCTGGAGATCGACCCCGCCCTGGTTGATGTCAACGTGCATCCCACCAAGCACGAAGTTCGTTTTCATGACCAGAGAACGGTTCATGATTTCATTGTTGCCGCTCTGCAACAGACGCTGCGTCCGTCCGGCTGGCTGGCCGCCACGAATGCGGAACCGGCAAAGCCGGGTGGCCTGGCTTCATCTCCGCCTGATCTGGTCAGTGGCGAATCTGCTGCTGACGTCGTCGAAAACCCCGCGGAAGTCCGCCGCCAGGAGGTGCGGGAAGCCCTTCTCGGCTATGCCCGAAACCAGCCGGGACCCTTCGTACATGTTGCGGACGGCGCAGCGCGTGCAGCGAATTCGCCCTTCGTGCTGCCGGAACCGCCAGCAGCCGACCCCCCCCTGGGGTTCTTCTCCTCGCTGCTGGTCATCGGCCAATACCGGAGAAGCTTTATCGTCTGCCAGGATGGGGATGATCTGGTTCTGATCGATCAGCATGCCGCGCACGAGCGG